>JAFMBQ010000636.1 GCA_017858365.1 Algoriphagus sp.
GATCGCACTTGAAACTCACCTTTAGTCACGAAAATAAAACATGCTTCATTTTCGGAGTACTCTTTAGGTAATCTTTCAAAAGTCGGTACCTGTAGTTTTTGAAAAACTACGCGGCCTTTAAATTCTAGTATTTTGAGATCGGGTTTCAATTGATTCATTATTGAGAATATTCAAAGCTTAATTTAGGGCGAAAGTGGATTGTGCCAACTGGGTGATAAAAAGAGCCTTGAAAAGCTGGGTTTACTCCAAGGTTATTAGAAAATCAGGAAATGCTTCAGTTTTTCATGTCGCATAAGCTGTAAGCCCATCAATATTATTCATTCTAAAAAGGTTAATTGGGATTTACTCGAAAAATTTCAACAGATCCTATTTAATTTATAATTCGCGGTTGATCATTTCGGAGAGTTGCTTGATTGGAAGAGGTTTCATGATTACCGCTAAGGCCGGCAAGTTATGATGCGGATACACTATTTAGATTATTTTTTAGTTATAGTCAATTTAATTCTTTTTGTACTCACTAAAATTCATTTTGGATACAGTTTTAAGTATCTTCCTGAAATAAATTCATAATTTTTGGTTAACTTTTAAACACACTTTTTTTGGTTGATTTTTAAACACACTCTGCTAAACATACTGAATTATAAAAAATTGTTTTAATTAAACTATCGAAATGGTAACTCCTACCCATCAAATCATTGCTGATTTAAGAGAATTTTTTCTAGCAAAAAGTTTAAAACAAAATTCCCATAAAGAGGAATTGCTAAGTGGCGAACTCTATAGTTCTGAACAGATGGAGCGGTTTGGAAAAGCCTTGGCAAAAACTCATAAGCTGAGTACCAAACCCACGCAGGATCATTTGCTCAAGCGACTTGCAGATAATGAATCGCTATTGCATGATGTCCGTAAGTTGATCACCGAATCCATCAAAAAGAAGTATCAAATATCCCCAGCAGGTGAATGGTTGCTTGATAATTTCTACTTGATAGAAGAACATATCCGTAGTGCAAAAGTCAATTTCCCTAAAGGGTATAGTGAAGATCTACCTCAGCTAGAAGGCGTTTCCTCAGCCGAAGTGACTCGAATCTATGATATCATTCGGCAAGTGATTTCCCACAGTGATGGAAGAGTAGATATCGAAAATCTGAGCAGGTTTATAAATGCTTACCAGACAGTATCCAATTTGAAATTAGGGGAATTATGGGCGATACCTATAATGTTACGACTTGCGTTAATCGAAAATCTCAGACGTATTTCGGGCTGGGTCGCTATAGATAGGGTGGATAGCGACCTTGCGAATTATTGGGGCCAACAGATGATTGAAAAATCTGAGAAAGACCCTAAGAACATCATAATGATTATTGCAGACATGGCTCGGTCTAATCCTCCTATGGTGGACTCATTTGTGGCTGAATTAAACCGTCAACTGCGTGGCAAAAGCCCTGATTTGGCATTATCGCTGGATTGGATAGAACATCAATTATCTGAAATGGGATTGTCCATCGAGGAGTTGGTGAATTCAGAAGTTCAAAAGCAAGCTGTCCACCAGGTTTCGATGAGTAATAGCATCGGTAGCCTTCGTTTGCTTGGCGAATTGAATTGGCAGGATTTTGTGGAGGAACATAGTATTGTCGAACAAACGCTTCGCGAAGATCCAGATGGCATATACGGCTTAATGGATTTCTCTGTTAGAGACAGATACAGACATGTAGTGGAGGATATTGCAAAAAAGAGTAAAATTACTGAAAGTGAAGTTGCTCGAATAGCTGTCCAACTGGCGCATGATAGTAAACCTGACAAGGATGGGGATAATCGTTCTGCTCATGTTGGATACTATCTAATAGGACAGGGGGTAAGTCAAACTAAACGAATTGCGAAAACTCCAATATCACTTTTTCAAAGGTTCCGATACTTCTTGGGGATAAATAGTTTTCCGATATACTTTGCGCTGATACTATTAATCACAATGGCAATAGGTGGAGGGTTTTTATTTCTGGCTCATGAGGATTTAACAAACAGATGGCTCCTAGCAATAATTGCTTTTCTTTCACTGCTTTCCGCCAGTCAGCTTGCCATATCGGTAGTCAATTTTTTTTCCACTTTAATAGTGAAGCCGAATTTGCTTCCCCGAATGGATTTTTCGAAAAAAATTCCATCAGAATCTAGCACGCTGGTGGTAGTGCCCTCCATGCTTTTCAGTATCGAGGAAATAGAGCGTTTATCCGAGTCGCTGGAAATCTGTTATCTCGCAAACAGAAATGAAAATTTGTACTTCGGCCTACTGACTGATTTTATCGATGCGGATCAGGAAAATCTTCCGCAAGACCAAATACTTATTGAAGCAGTAAAACGAAGGATTGAAGAACTAAACTTAAAATATAAAAGAAAATCAAAAGACTTATTCTTTCTTTTTCATCGTCCTAGGCTTTGGAATGCGAAAGAAAATAAGTGGATGGGTTATGAAAGAAAACGTGGAAAAATCAACGATTTAAACGCACTGTTGCGTGGCAGTTCAAAAGAAAGTTTCTCGGTTATAGTAGCTGATGAAACTGT
Source organism: Algoriphagus sp. (assembly GCA_017858365.1). Taxonomy (GTDB): domain Bacteria; phylum Bacteroidota; class Bacteroidia; order Cytophagales; family Cyclobacteriaceae; genus Algoriphagus. The sequence continues at coordinate 2,551 of JAFMBQ010000636.1, forward strand.
TTTTCCTCTTATAAAATATGTCATTACCCTAGATGCTGATACGCAAATGCCTATGGGGTCTGCCTGGAAGTTAATTGGCACTTTGGCCCACCCATTGAATCATGCTTGGTACGATGATCAAAAAGA
>JAFMBQ010000086.1 GCA_017858365.1 Algoriphagus sp.
ACTACAGCAGTCTTACCCGTCTGGCGATCACCGATTACTAACTCACGCTGACCACGACCGATCGGGATCATCGCATCAATAGATTTGATACCGGTCTGAAGGGGCTCAGTAACCGGTTGACGGTAGATTACACCAGGAGCTTTTCGCTCAAGCGGCATCTCGTACAACTCACCAGTGATTGGACCTTTTCCATCGATAGGAATACCTAAAGTATCGACAACACGGCCAAGCATTCCTTCACCAACCAATAGAGAAGCAATTTTCTTGGTTCTTTTTACCGTATCACCTTCTTTGACCTCTTTAGAGTCCCCAAAAAGAACGGCTCCCACGTTGTCTTCTTCAAGGTTAAGCACCATTGCTTTCAGGCCATTGTCGAATTCGATCAATTCACCCGCTTGAACCTTGGAAAGTCCATAGATACGTGCTACACCATCCCCCACTTGAAGGACTGTACCCACCTCTTCTAGTTCTCCGGCTGTTCTTGCTCCTGAGAGTTGCTCTCTCAAAATTGCCGAAACTTCATCTGGTCTTACTTCTGCCATGATATCGTAGATTAATGCTTTTTAATTAGATTTTACTTTCGTAATGATTCTCGCTGAACTCCGCTTTCAAAATTCTTAGCTTAGAGCTAAGTGACTCGTCAAGTTGACGGTCATTTACTTTCAAAATATAACCACCAATCAGATCCGGATTTATTTTTTCAACAAGTTGAACAGTCTTCAGACCGGAGATTTCTTTCACCAGCTCGACAAACTGCATCCGCAATTTTTCATCTATAGCGTAAGTGGTGGTCAATTCAGCTACTTGAATTGATTTGTGAATATTGTATTGATTTTCAAATTCCTTTGCTACATCCACCAAAATATTTTCTCTGCCTTTTCTTGAGACTATCTCAAAAAAAGTAAGAGTCATTGTTTGAGCACCTGTAGCATAAAGGGCATTGAGAACTTTCAATTTTTTCTCGGAGGAGATAATCGGGTTGTTCAGCATTAGCGCCAAGTCCCTATTTCCCTTTACCATGGTAGAAAGCTTGACAAAATCAGCGTGCACTTCCTCAAGGATATCCTTTTCAAGGGAAAGCTCCATAATGGACTTTGCATACCGGTGTGCTACTCTATGATTTGACATGGAGAGGAATTAATTAAGCTTAAGTTCGTTTAAAAATCCATCGACAAGCTCTTTTTGAGCTTTATCATCAGATAGATTCTTTCTCAATAACTTCTCTGTTATTTCAAGGGAAAGCGAAGCGACTTGAGTTTTAATATCCGCCAAGGCGGCTTTTTTCTCCGTTTCAATCACTGCTTTTGCGTTAGCAATCATTTGGGCTCCAGCTTTTATAGCATCCTCTTTAGCCTCGTCGATCATTTTTACAGAAGCATCTTGAGCTTTTTTCAAAATGATATCTCGCTCTAATCTTGCTTCAGTTAGTAGCTTTTCGTTTTCAGCCTTGAGATTAGCCATTTCATTTCTAGCTGTTTCAGCTGACTTCAATGCATTCTCAATACTACTTTCTCTCTCGTCAAGAGCGGCGAGCATTGGCTTCCAAGCAAACTTGATCAGAATGAAAAGAAGGCCCAAAAAGCCAAATAGTTGCCAGAAAATAAGACCGGTACCTGGTGTGATTAAATCCATGGTTTAAAATTTTATTTCAGATTGTTCAATAGAATAAAGAAAAGGGAAAGGCCTAGCGCCAATCCCTTTTCAATTTAATTATGCGATCCCCGCGATGTTTAGCGCGATCAACAAACAGATAACTGCTGCAAATAGAGAAACTACCTCGATCAAGGCAGCAATGATCAACATTGCACCCTGGATCTTTCCAGCAGCTTCAGGCTGGCGAGCAATAGCTTCCATAGCCTGTCCACCAATACGACCGATACCTAGGCCTGCGCCAACCGCAACAATACCTGCACCGATTCCAGCTCCCATTAGAGCATAACCAGCAGTCAACAAGATAATAGTTAACATAACATTTAATTTATATAATTGAACAAAAGAAATTCCTATACTTAGTGATGATCATCATGTGCGTGCTCTGCCACCGCAGATCCAATGTACATTGCCGAGAACAGCGTAAATACATAAGCCTGGATAGTCGCTACTAACAATTCGATCAAATTTATAAAGGTCACCATCAAAGTACTTGCAATACCGATAGTGTACGATTCAAAGATAAATGCCAAGGCAATGAAGCCGAGAATTACAATGTGGCCTGCAGTGATCGCGACAAAAAGTCGAACCATCAAGGCAAAAGGCTTAGTGAATAAACCGATGATTTCGACCGGCACAATTATCAATAGCATTAGAGGAGGTACACCGGGAGTCATAAACACGTGCTTCCAGTAAGCCTTATTTCCATTTACATTGGTAATAATGAATGTCAATACAGCGAGAACCAAGGTAACCGCAATATTTCCAGTCATGTTAGCTGCACCTGGGATGAGCCCAAGCAAGTTGCCAAACCACACAAAAAGGAATAGAGTTATCAGATAAGGGACAAAACGCTTGTATTGTGGACCAATTGAATTTTTAGCAATGTCGTCTCTTACGAAAATAACAATTGGTTCAATAATCGCAGCAGCGCCTTTTGGAGCTACAGCACCGTTTTTCTTATAGAATGAAGCTGCAGACAGTGCAAGCCATCCAACAACGATCAATACTATAAAGAGCATAATCACGTTCTTAGTAATAGAAAATTCTACAAAGCTTGACTCATCTACTCTACCCAAATGATCGTGCTCGTCGATAAAGTACCCTTCATGAGCATATTCTTCTCCAAAAAGATGGGTTTCGTGATTTTGAAAATTTGTAGAGCTGAAGAACTCCAAACCTCTGTCACCTGAATATACAATTACAGGAAGAGGTAAGGTCACGTGCGTGTGACCAAAAGTCGCAAAATGCCACTCATGAGAGTCCTTTACGTGATGCATGATGAAGCTCGTCTTATCTTCTTCTCCACCAGCAGCATAGGTATTGCTGGTAAAACCAAGCAAGAATGCTGAAATTAAAAGACTTATTACCAGTATTTTACGCGTCATCAACTCTATTTTTTGAGGGCTACTTCGAAATCGGGCGCAAGTTAGACAGAAAGGTGTAGATATCAAAAACTAAGTAGCACAAAAAAATGATGAAGAAATCTGCTATAAACAGAATAATATTTTCCATACTAGGCCAAACGGCAATTCCAATAAACACTAAAGTCCCTATAAATCTTAAAATCATTGCTAAAACCATGATTTGAAAGAAATTTTCACTGAAAGATTTTAAGAGAAATCCATTGAGTAAACCGACCAAAAATGAAAAAATCATAAGGAAAAAGTAAATATTCCAGATTTTTGCATGAATCAAAAAAGGAAAAACCAAACTCAATACGCCTATTAAAATTGCAATAGCCAGGGAAAACAAGAGGAACCGGATATGGATGTTTTTAGGAAGTGCCATAGATAATAAGGATAAGCTACAAAAATAGCTATATTTTAGAAACTCACTTATTATCCTGTTTAGCCGACATCCAAAGTTGGTAAAAAGCAATCCCAACAGACAAAAAAGAAAATAGCAAAAGCCAAATAGGAAATTTCATTTCGCTCTTTTGTTGAATCCACCACCCAAACCAAGTACCGGCACCAATCACTCCAAAAAGTTGAAATGATAAACCAATGTATTTAACATAGGCAGGTGTACCAGTGGGCTTTCTATCAGGATCACCAATCTTCATTATCAGAAGTTAAATTTTATAAAAATCAATACCCAAATATAGGTTGTTAACCTCCTCAGAAATAATCGCTCCATAATTTCGTTCGGTATGAAGGTTAAAAATCCTATTTTGGTACTTTAATTGGGAAGGAGTCTACATGTCAAAATTATCTAGGTTAGTACTTATTGTATTGCTTTTTGCAATGGCTTGCTCCTCAGAGCGCAATACGTTTACTAATCGAACTTTTCATAATCTTACTGCACATTATAATGCCTACTATCTGGCGGATGTCAAGCTAAAGGCAGTGGAAGCGGAGATTTACAAAAACTACAAGGAGGATTATACCCAAGTACTCCCGGTCTTCATACCTATAGATTCTGCAACCATCCAGGGCAATTCGGAAAAACTTCAATCTGCTGTGGAACTGTCTTCAAAAGCAATTGAATGGCATAAAATAAGCAAGTGGGTAGATGATAGTTACTACATACTTGGCAAGATTGACTATTACCAATCTCATTTTGATGATTCCCAAAACACTTTCAAATACATCAATGTAAATTCTAAGGAAAATGACCTTCGTCATAAAACCATCATTACCCTGCTTAGATTATATGTGGATTTAGGAGAAATAGAAAAGGCGAATTTTACAATTGACTACCTCTCCAAAGAATCGAAAATCTCAGAAGAAAATAGATACGAGCTTTACCGAACACTTGCTTATTACTATGAATCGAGGTCCGATAAAAACGGCGTGATTGGAGCTTTGGATAAAGCGCTGGAATATGTAGTTGACAAGAAAGAAGAATCTCGAATCAATTTTATTTTGGGCCAACGCTATCAGCGAGAAGGCTTGGATGCCCTAGCTTATGACTATTATAAAAAAGCCCTAGATGGCAACCCTCCCTACGAGCGGAGTTTTTTCTCTCAGCTCTACGCTCAGCAAGTTGCCGAACTCAATGCAAGCAAGGATCTAAAGCGTGTACGGAACTATTATGATGATCTCTATGAAGATCCAAAAAATCGAGACCTTAAGGACGTAGTGATTTACGAGCGGGCGCTCTTCGAGGAAAAACAGGGTGATACTGAACTCACCCTTAATCTGCTCCACCAAGCAGCCAAAGAGCCTGGTAGTAATCCAAGACTAAAAGGGTATATCTATCAGAAGCTAGCAGAGATTAACCTGAATGAATTTAAGGACTACCGTGCTACCAAATATTACCTAGATTCTGCACTTACTTTCATCAATGAGACCGATCCCGTATCGATCCAAATTCAAGAGCAAAAAACTTCTTTAGACAATTACGTATTGCACTTCGAACGGATTCAGTTCAATGACAGCTTGATCTTACTGGCTGAAATGACTCCCGAGGAACAATCCTTGGTGGCTACCAGTTTTATTAAATTAGAGGAAGAACGATTACTAGCAGCTGCAGAAGCTGCTGAAAAACCTAAAAACACAAGTATTTTTGACAATCTCCTAGCATTTAGTGACCGTGGTGGTGGATCAAAATTCTATTTTGACAATGGTGTAGCCATGCAGCAAGGAGCCATCGACTTCAGAAGAACGTGGGGAAATCGCCCGCTTCAGGATAATTGGAGAAGAAGCGCAGCAAGTTTTCAAAGTGCTACACCGACCATTTCAGAAAATTCTAAAAATGATTCAACAGCGGGATCTTCTGAAAATAATCCCCTAGATCAAATTCCTGATCTCGGAACTCTATTAGCCCAAATACCGAGCTCACCAGAACAAATAACTGATCTCAACCAAGAATTAGAAGAGTCATATTTCGAGTTGGGTAAGCTACTTTACTTCAATCTCCAAGAGGTGCCCCCAAGTATCTCTAATTTGGAGACTCTGGTAAGAAGATATCCTGGCTCCAATCGGAAACCTGAAGCATATTACCTCCTCTACCTTGGGCAAAAAGACCTAGGAGGAAATTCTCAGCAATACGTATCACGGTTGAATAGAGAATTTCCTGAATCTCAGTATACCTTTTCAGTGAATAACCCTAATGCCGCAAGTGGAAACATGGCATATTTGGCTTCTTCAAAACAATACGAAAGTGCATATGATGCCTATTATGCTGGAAATTACCAATTGGCAAAATCTACCATTAAAGCAACATTGGAGCAGTATCCACTCACAAGAAATACAGAGCGATTGCTGCTTCTCGACGTGATGTTAACTGGGAAAACTGAGAGCAGAAATAGGTATAGGGAACGATTGGAAGTCTACATACAAAACACCCAAGACTCTGCTTTGGTAGAATTGGCAAAGAATATGCTTAATCCTTTGTTGTCAGCAGAAGAATTGGCCGCTCTCAATCCAAAAACGATCGACGAAATTGACTCTACCACACAAAATAATGAGTCCAATATTGCGGAAGAAAACGTTTTCGAATTAGCGAACTCTCCTTATAAAATAAACGAGTCCCAAACACATATCTTTGTGATTACAATGGAGCCGGGGCAAGCTAGTGCTGCAAAGAACTTGCTTGGAGATTTAGAAAATTTTCATGCTAAAAACTTCTCGAATGCACGATTGAGAACTGGAAACATGAATATGAATCGGGAAAATGCAATTTTCATCATCAGCCCTTTTTCAAATTCGGAAAAAGCAAAAGAGTACTTCAAGCTGTTTCAGAAGGAATTTGAATCAGAAGGACTTCTTCCTGAAATTAAAGAGCAGTCATTCTTTATTTCCATCGAGAATTTCCAAGAGTTAAATAAAAGCAAAAATTTAGAAGAATATAAGACTTTTTTCAAGTCTATTTATAAGTAAACTATGAGTAAAGCTATCAATCCAAAAACCCCCAATTGGGTATCTAAGACTATCAAATACCTCTGGATAGCCTTTATTGCAGGTTTTTTTGGCTTCATCCTTTTTGTTTGGATGATCAGCATCAACTTCTTGGGACTATTTGGTCCCCTACCTGATTTCAAGGCACTGGAAAATCCTGATTCAGAGATCGCTTCTGGCTTGTATTCTGCAGATGGGATCCTTCTTGGCACCTATTATAGAGAGAATCGAAGTCCTGTCAAATATGAAGACTTATCTCCAAATCTTGTCAATGCTTTAATTTCTACAGAAGATGTTCGATTTGAGGAGCACTCAGGTATTGATATGATCGCTATGATTCGGGTTTTTGTCAAATCTATTTTGCTTGGACAGGATTCAGGGGGAGGATCTACCCTTAGTCAACAGACTGCAAAGAATCTCTTTAAAACGCGAGGGGATGATTCTCAGGGAGTCTTAAGCTCTATTCCCGGACTTCGCATGTTGATCATTAAGACCAAAGAATGGATAGTGGCAACCCAGCTTGAGAAATCCTACACCAAAAATGAGATTTTAACTCTTTACTTAAATACTTCTGAATTTGGTTCGAATGCCTACGGGATAAAAACAGCATCGGAGACTTTTTTCAATAAGAAACCTTCAGACTTGGCCGTCCAAGAAGCTGCCGTTTTAGTGGGCTTATTTAAAGCTCCAACTTATTATAGTCCAGTATACAATCCAGATAATTCTTTGAGAAGAAGAAACACTGTTTTGTATCAAATGATGAAAAATGATCATCTCACTCAAGTGGAGTTTGATTCTTTATCGAGTCTTCCAATAGCACTTGACTATAGTGTTGCTAACCAAAACAAGGGCCTTGCAACCTATTTTCGAGAAATCGCTAAAGCAGATTTACTTCAGTGGACGAAAGAAAACCTCAAGTCTGATGGAACATCTTATGACCTATATGGCGACGGGTTAAAAATCTATACGACTATAGATAGCCGAATGCAACGCTACGCAGAAGAAGCCGTGGATAATCACATGAGAACTTTACAAAAGGCTTTCTTCAACGAAATGGGAAAGCGGGATCCTTGGGTAGATGGAGATAATCGGATAATCGAGAATTTCATCGAAGATGCCGTAAGAAGAACCGAAGCCTATCGGCTTTTGAAAATTAGATTTGGAAATGACACTGACTCGATCAATCTCAAGTTGAATGAGAAAAAACGGATGAATGTCTTTTCATGGGAGCATGGAGAAATAGATACCCTAATGAGTACTATGGATTCGCTTCGATATTATAAAAAATTCCTACAGACAGGCTTTATGAGTATGGACCCCCATACCGGAAAAATCAAAGCATGGGTAGGTGGTCTTGATCATAAGTATTTCAAATTTGATCACGTAAAACGAGGCAAAAGACAGCCGGGATCGACATTTAAGCCATTTGTCTATGCGGCCGCCATTGAAAATGGATATAGTCCATGCTACAGCGTGATTGATCAGCCAGTGGAAGTTTATATTCCAGGTCAGCCTGCATGGAGTCCTGCCAATGCCAATGGTAAATTCACCTATGAGAAAATGACCATCAGACAGGCAATGGCTGAATCAGTCAATTCAATCACTGCCTATATGATGAAGAAGCTAAGTCCAAAAATAGTGGTGGAAACAGCCCGAAGACTAGGGATCACCAGTGATTTGGAAGAGGTCCCTGCATTAGCATTAGGAGTAAATGATGTGTCTATTTTCGAAATGGTGGGAGCTTTTGGGACTTTCGTAAATAAAGGTGAACATACTACACCTTTTTATATTGACAGAATTGAAGATAAAAATGGAAATGTTATCCAGCAATTCACCGCCAAAAAGAGACCAGCTATGAGTGAAGAGCATGCCTACCTTATGACTTATATGTTAAGAGGAGGATTCGAGGAGCGCGGCGGTACCAGTCAGGGTGTTCCTTATTCGTTACGCGAGGGAAATGAATTGGGAGGTAAGACAGGGACCACGCAAAACGCATCAGACGGTTGGTACATGGGAATTTCCAAAGACTTAGTGAGTGGAACTTGGGTTGGTGGAGATGATCGCGCCATTCACTTTAGAAGCTGGATAGAGGGTCAAGGAGGTAGAACTGCCAGACCTATTTGGGTAGATTACATGACGAAAGTCTATGCGGATAAAAGCCTCGGCTACACAAAGGGACCTTTCCCTCGACCTGATCGTCCATTGAGTATAGAGATGGACTGCGATGTCTATGAAACAGAAAGCCAGCGATTTGCGGATTTTGATTATGACGCAAAAAAAAATGACTTTTAAGAATTTAAATTCTATTTCAAAAAACAGCCTTAATCCAAAGGCTGTTTTTTAATTTTAACCCATGCAGTCCTCTTCTTACCTTACTAGCGAACACTTAAGCCTTCCAGATCAACCCGGAGTGTATAAGTATTTCAATGAGGAAAATGAACTCATCTACGTAGGCAAGGCTAAAAGCCTAAAGAAGCGTGTAAGTAGTTATTTCAATAAAAATACAGGTGTCAATCTCAAAACCAAACGAATGGTCAAGGAGATTCGGAACATTGAGATCACCTTAGTCAATAGTGAGTTTGATGCGCTTCTTCTTGAAAATAATCTTATAAAATTATCACAACCAAAGTATAACATCTTACTAAGGGACGATAAAACCTATCCCTACCTTTTGGTCACCAAAGAGAATTTTCCAAGAATATTTCAGACGCGAAAAATGATCCCAAAACGTGGGACTTATTACGGTCCCTTCGCCAGTGTCAAAGCGATGAATAACGTCTTAGATCTCATCCGTGAACTTTTCACCATCAGAACTTGCAAACTTGACCTCTCCCCCTATAAAGTTGCGGAAGAAAAATATAAAGTCTGCTTAGAATATCATATTGGCAACTGTAAGGGGCCTTGTATCAGTTTACAAAAAGAGGCTGACTATTTAACTGATTTGGAACAAGCCAAACATATTTTAAAAGGAAATCTAGGTCAGGCAAAAAGTTACTTCAAAAATGAGATGCAAATCCTAGCTGAAAATCTAGAATTCGAGAAAGCTCAGAAAATGAAAGAAAAGCTCGATTCACTAGAAAAATATCAAGCGAAATCTCTAATTACTAGTCCATCGATTAAAAATCTGGATGTCTGCACGATTGTCACTGATGAGCAAACCGCCTACGTGAATTACATGAGGATTAAAAATGGATCCTTGATTACTTCAAAAAATGTCGAGCTTAAGAAAAAATTGGATGAAAGCCCAGAGGAGTTGCTAATTACAGCTTTGATTCGATTACAAGATCAATTCCATAGCGACGCAGAAGAGATTCTTTTAAACATCGAACTTTCGGAACCGATTGAAGGACTAAATGTATTCACGCCTAAAATTGGAGATAAGAAAAAACTAATCGAGCTCTCCTATAAAAATGCACTTTTCTACAAAAAAGAAAAAGCACTTCTAATAGGCCTAAACCTAGACAAAAAAGACCGAGTAATCCGTCAATTGCAAAATGACCTGAGTCTTCAAGACATACCCGATCATATCGAATGTTTCGATAACTCAAATATTCAGGGCACTAATCCTGTTGCTAGCATGGTTTGCTTTCTAAACGGAAAGCCTGCCATAAAAGAATATCGACATTATCATATAAAAACTGTGCAAGGCCCAGATGATTTCGCAAGTATGAAAGAGGTGGTAGGAAGAAGATACAAGCGACTTCTCGAAGAGGGCAAGCCAATGCCCAAGTTAGTGGTGATCGATGGGGGTAAAGGACAATTATCTTCGGCGATTGAAGCTTTGCACGAATTAGGCATTTATGGTCAAATGCCAATTATTGGAATTGCTAAAAGGCTTGAAGAGATCTATTTCCCTGGTGATTCATATCCAATCCATATTGATAAAAAATCTGAGAGTTTACGATTACTCCAGCGCATAAGAGATGAGGCACATCGGTTTGCAATTACTTTTCATCGAAATGTAAGAAGTAAAAATGCCTTTGGGACTCAATTGACAGCTATTCCAAGTATAGGTGAAAATACTGCTGACAAATTATTAAGTCATTTCAAATCTGTGAAAAAAATCAGTGAGGCCAGCGAGGAAGAAGTTTCAAAAATAATTGGAGCGAGTAAAGCAAGAGCATTGTTCGAATGGAAAGAAAAAAATAAAGGGGCTTAAAAGCCCCTTTATTATTACCACTCCCAGAGGGAGTTTTCGAACTCTAGTAATTTATACTCGAAAGCCAATGCATTAATATAAGCTTGGGTTTCTGGGTTAGGATTATCCGCTGATATTAAATCAGCGATCAACGCTTCGTCTGGATTAGTAAATCTCCTTACTACAGATCTAAATAACCTGGATTCAAACGCCTCATCATAAGTCAAACTTTTTGAAAGGTTATTGAAATTAATCCAGCGAGCATCAGGATGATTTTTGAAATGATTGTAGAAATCCTTGTAACGAATGAAGGCAATTGTCTTTTGGCCAGCATCGGAATTCGTAGCAGAAGGCATTACCATTTCCAGATATTTAATATCAAAAATCATATCAGAATGGTGTTTATCAAACACAAAATCTTCTTTAAAATCTAGGTAATAGAGTTGTTTAGAAAAGATACTATCACCTACAGCATTTAACCAGAAGTTTTCTTGGAACTCAGCTATTGACAGAGGACGAGTAAATTCTGCATCAGCGAATACTTCTAATGCGTTCTCTTCTACAATCGCCTGATAGAGCTGATTAATAATTCCATTTGACTTAGTATCTCCTGAACCATAAAGCGGAAGATTATACTTCTCACGAAGGTCTATTCTGCGCCAAACTCCGATTTGATACATTTTATCATCTTCTCGGATTTTCTTAACAGAAAAAACAGTGTCCATTACAAATTGTCTATCGCCAAATCCTGAGGGATTCTGACTAGTGGCAACAATTTGAGCATGACTTGTAAAAGAAGCCAGAACCGCCACCATGAGGGACAATAATAAACTTGATAGTGTCTTTTTCATATTTGTATAATTTTCTATGTTACTAATCCGATTACTTAATTCGGACAGGAACAACTTGTCTCAATTCTGAAGGGATTTTATTTCCTCTAAAATTTGTACGAGTTACTTGTCTAATTTCGAAAACGATCACGTCACCAGCCTTAGCACTTTCTAATAACGAACGCATCGCAAGAGAATTGCCCGAGGAGATTTGTGCGCTTTGTCTAGGGACTTCATTTCTAAGCAATCTCATTTCTCCGCCAGTTACCTCAAAAATTGCATCTTTAGCCATAGTCCTACCAAATGTAGGTTCAGGTTTGGCAAGCAATTTAATCCCTGTCAATGTTCCAATTGGGTGAGCGATACTTAGGTCCAATTCACTTCCATTTGAAGTCACAGGAACCAATGAAGGTGCAGGAACTGGCTTGATGTCATAATCAACAGCACCAATCTTATTTCCTCCACTACTTACACCTATATTCACTTTTCCTGAAGCCGCAGGGATCACAGTCAACTGTCCTGGCTTATTCCCTTTGATGGATTGGCCATTTGACACTGAAAACTCAGGAGAATAGGTGTTACCTAACGCAGGTACTTCGATTAATAATTCGTTAGCACAATCAGCATAAAGTTGTTGAACTACCTCAGAAGATACTTTAATCACGGGCTGAGCCACGAAGTACTCATACTCCACAGGAAGTACTTTGTCTTCCCCTCCAACATTAGTGATAATTTCACCTTTCAATATTCTTTTTGCAAGGCCCCTATCATCATATTGTCCTGCTGGAGTTACTGCAAATTCAATTTTACCAAAGCCTTTCGCATCCACAACTATTGATCTTCCGTCCACACTCATAGTGGGAGCTGCTGAAGTAGAACTGGAAGCGATAAACATATCAGCTTCAAATTTAGTCCCTGCTGCTACAACGTTTGAAAGTGCGGCAATTCGAGCTTCTGTTACATCGGCTT
>JAFMBQ010000087.1 GCA_017858365.1 Algoriphagus sp.
TGGTGATGGAGGAGGGTTTCAGGCCTGAAGTAGAGAAAGAAGTATCAGAAATTTTTCCAGATGAGATAGTGGTAAAAGCAGATTATACCCTTAGTGATTCACTGAACTATCGGGTAATGGACTTAAAGTTGGATTTTTTGGATGAGTTCGAAAACCTTATAGACGGAGAGTTTATCCTTTCTGTTACTGATCCGGATCAAGTGGAAGAGATGAATTGGGCTAGCTCTCTGGAAGAGGCTCTGGAATGGTTGGATGAGGGTTTGCTGGAAACTTTTCAGAGCAATCTAAGCCATCCTGTGGAGTACGGAATATCCTTGAAAGGGAAATTTACTCCGGAGAATAAACGGCAGGGACTAATCCAGCCCATCACCATCGTTCGGGGAGATTTGGAAGATTACGGCCAGGTCATGACAGATTCTTCTGGGTACTTTTGGGCGACTGGGTTAAACTACCAAGACACTGCGCAGATAGCAGTAGCGGCAGTGAATGAGAAACTCCGACCCTTTGGATCAGTGGAGCTAGTATCCTTAAGTAAACTAGATCTTGAGGTTAATTTCCCCAAACTTACCTATCGGAAAGTTGCTATTCCATCCGAAGATTACTTTTTGGATACCTCAGGGGATTACATTCTTCTGGAAGAATTTGTCAAAGAGGAAACTCGAGAGAGAGAGACCATGGCCGAGCGAAATTATGGGTATGGAATGCCAGATCGAGAGGTAAATGAGGAGCAATTAGCAAAAATGAGCCCTGATGCTATTGGTCAAATCCTCGGTTTACGAGGATCAAAATTTGGAAACTTCACCACTGGAGAGAGTACCCACGCCCCACTACTAATCATAGATGGTCAAAAATTTCCTTTTTTGACTAGTGATGAGTTTTTGGATATGCTAGATTCCTTTATTCCTGCTGAACTAAAATCGATGAAAGCCTACACGTTTAATTCGGCAGTATTTGGCTTGGCTGGGTACTCTGGGGTTTTGATGATTGAAACTAGACAACAAGGTATTCGCACAACTTCCACGGAGGATAAAAAATTCAATTCCGAAGGTTTTCAGTTTTTTTCTATCCCGGGTTTTACCGCATTTCCTGAGTTTCCGCGAAATCCTCCCACTGATCAATACCTTCGAAAAAAGCCTACCATCTTTTGGGAGCCAGAAGCAAAGACCAGCAATGGAGTATTCCAAGTAGCCGTCAAAGTTCCTTATGGAATTAACCGATTCCGAATCCAGGTTGAAGGCAGGACTTTGGATGGGGAGGTGATTTATAAGGTTATTGAATTGAAACTATAAACAAGCTGGGAAAATGAAATGTGAATTCTTCAATTTAAAAATCAAAAAAGACCAACTCATAGAGCTGGTCTTTTTTAAAATTCAACACACAATAAATTTGAAAGGCGATTAATTCTGCGAGTTGTCTTTATTTTCAAACTGTTCTTCCAACTCTTCCCTGCCAATCATTCACCAGTTGAAACTGTCAAAGGCAAAACTTAACCTTAAGCAGCTCAGTGAGTGGATTAATCATTACTATAGTTTCTAATTAAACCCGAACCCTTAACCATTTTTTATTCGTTAAAAAATGGACTCAACCAAATTTCTAATCCCAATGAAAAAATACTCGGTTTTCTTCTTTTTCTCCCTTTTACTTTTAGCATTAGTATCATGCAAAGAAGAGGATGAGATTGATCCGCTGATGCAAATCCGTGAGATTGCTTACAACGGGCTTTCAGCTAATGAGAAAGCAACTCTGACTACAGATTGGAGAGTGGCTTCTGTTACAAATCTTCAGAATGGAAATTACTATGTGATATTCAATACTGTAGATGATCCACTCCTTGGTCCTATTGGAGTCATTATTGATCAGGATACTTTAAAAATAATTGGCTTTGCGCCCAGGTTTTGATGGAGATTAGCGAATCAAAAAAGCAACTTTGGGATTTCCAAAGTTGCTTTTTTGATTTTAGGAGGATAATTTTTTTTGAATTCAAGACTCAAGATGGTCAGTTTCTCACTTTCGTTTGCTATTTGTAGGTCGTCTTTTAAAATGAGCTATAATTTTTCGCGCGCAGCCGTTAAATAGCTGAGTAATTAGTTCCTGGTCCAGTTCCATGTTTTGTGATTAAGTTCATATTAACCAGCGCTGTTAAAAGCCTTTTAACCGTTGGATTTGGGATATTTAATTTCGTAGATATTTCGCTTGACTTACATCCTGCGTGATTTTCTATGTATGTGATTATTGATTTCTCTTTTGGCGATAATTGAGTTTGATTTCCGCTTGACTCTAATTTCTTTAACAATTTAGATTGAACATTCATTATCGCATCAAAGAAAAATGTTGTCCATTCACTCACATTCTCATTTGGTCTCTGAGTTTGACAATTTCTCAATACTCTGTAATACTCAGATTTCCTTGTTTCAATTTCGTGTTCTAAACTTATGTATTGAATCCAGCTGTATCCGTTTTTAAGCAATAGCAAAGAAGAAATAAGTCTACTTAATCTTCCATTCCCGTCTTGAAAAGGATGAATGCTCAAAAAATCATAAGTAAATAAAGCGCATTTAACGAGCGGATGAGTTTCATTATCTGTGTTGTACCAGTCAACAAGATTTCTCATTGCATCTTCAGTTTGAAATCCTGCTGGAGTAGTTTCAAATATTAGTTGTTTTGTGCCATCCGGATAGTTGGCTTCAACAGCATTGCTATGCTTTTTATATTCGCCTTTGTGCCATTCGTCTTTTTTATTGAATCGCATTAAACTATTATGTAAATACTTTAGGCGGCTTTCAGTAATGTTGATTTCAGAATATGATTCAGATATAATATCAAACGTTTCAAAATATCCAACTACTTCTTGAGAATCTCTATCCTCGAGCTTTGTGATATCAATATTTTGCAATAACAAATCGACTTCTTCATCAGACAATTGCGATCCTTCTATTCTCGTTGAAGCACCAACGCTAAGCACTATAGCAATTGACTTTAATTGTTTTAGACTTTGTGCTTCTCGTTTTTCGATTGAACTCCATGTAGCGTCAAAACGGTCAATTTGACTTATTATTCCAATAAGTTTCCAGTCAATATCAATAGTGAAATTATAAACGTTGTTGCTCATTTTGCAAATATACAACGAAGTTTGATACGATATGATACGTATTGATACGTTGATGATACTTTAATGGCTTGTAACGTAAAGAGTTTTCAACGCAATCCTCGCAAAAAGAAGAGCCTTCGGAAAAGAGGCTTCCCGGATTGCGGTTAATTGTTTATTTGCGCCATAAAATGGCGTTAATCATCTCCTTTTTGGTGGCTAAGCGTCATAAAGATCTATCCTTTATGGCGCTTATTTTTCTCTAGGCCATCGAAGAGTGATTTGACTATGCCAAAGCGGGGTGAATAGAATCTAAAAAAAAGACCAACTCATCGAGCTGGTCTTTTTTAGTATTCAACACGCAATAAATTTATAGGTGACTAATTTTTTGAATTATCCTTCTTTTTGAACTGCTCCTCCAGCTTACGCTGAAACTCCTCCATCTTCACAGCATTTTCCTCTTGCCAGATTTCCATTTTTCGCTGAAACTCTTCCATTTTCGGTTGGAACTTCTTTTGCCACTCCTCCATCTGCTGCTCGAATTCTTTCATCTTGGGTTCTTGAGCTTTCTCCCAGGCTTTCATCTTTTCTTCAAACTCCTTCATTTTTGGCTCGTTTGATTTTTCCCAGGCCTTCATCTTCTCTTCAAATTCTTTCATTTTAGGCTCATTGGATTTTTCCCAAGCCTTCATTTTTTCCTCCCAAGCTTTCATTTGAGGCTCCCACTCTTTCATCGCTTCCTCACTTCGCTTAGCCCATTCATTAGCTTGCTTCTCCATTTCCTTGGCCCAACTTTCTTTTTCGGCCTTGGTCATGTTGGTCGTGTCACGAGTGACCATCACACCATTTTTACCATTCCGATAGACGGTAGCGCCTTGGCCAGAGCTGAAAGATTCAAAATTCGGCATTTCAGGCATCGGAGGCATTTCCGCCATTGCTGGCATCTCAGGCATTTCTCCCATCTCAAAGAAAGACATTGGAGCTTCTGGGAAACTAGGAGCCATCGGTGCTTCAGGAAAATCAAACTCCATCTTTGGCATAGAAGACCAATCGATTCCCTCGCCAGATCTGAAAACAAAATGTTGTTTTCCGTTCAAAATCACCGTATCCCCACTCGTAATCACGGTGTCACCAGAAATTCTATAGGTATAGGAATTTGATCCATTCGATTTGATAATGATTCGCTCACCTGAATCAGTTGTCCAAACCATTGGAGCTTCACTTTTGGATTCGGTTTTTTGAATAACCGTCTCCTTTTTTACGGTATCTAGTTGGGATGGAAACCGGTAATCAGATTCCAATCCTAGAATCTCTGGATTCTCTAAAAATACCTCGGGTGCCATGACCTCAAAGGTATCTGGGCTGTCTTGCTGGGCACTGGCAATCAAGCCTGCGCTGAATAATAAGGTTAGTAACATAGGGATAGAAATAATAGGGTTTTGCGGATAGGTTTGGGCGGGTTGGCCCATGATTCTTTTGATGCGCTGCAAAGTTGGATTTCGCTTCTTGCTAGCTGGCAAAGCCAATTCGGGAGGATGCTGAGTTCCGAAATTCAACACTTCTGCCAAACTGTAAGCCAATTCTTTTGGGGGAATTCCCACAGCAACAGCCAAGTCATCTGCGGCATTTTCTCGAAGCTCCTTGATCGTCTGTGTCATCCACCAATAAGAAGGATGATAGAAAAAAAGGACTTCCAATGCCGATTGGATCAAATTGACTAAGTAGTCATTTCGCTTGACATGAGCCAGCTCATGCGCAATAATGGCCTCTAGCTGTGCTGGAGAAAGATGGAAAACCAAGGCCGCGGGGATTAGAACCACTGGTTTTAGATAGCCAAAAGTAATCGGTGAAATTCCAGATTCGGTCACCTTTAGGCTGACATTGGAATTCAATCCTAATTTGCCAACCAATCTGTAAAATGTCTTTTCTACCTCAAAATCAATTTCCAGCGATGGAGCTTTGCGAAGCATCCGTAATTCGGTCAGGCTATTAAAGAGTCTGAAAAGAAAAAGTAAGGCGCCAAAAAACCAGAAATTCACTAAAATAGGTAACTGCTGATCGATCCAAGACATTGCACTTCGTAGAAAGTCCTCGGCAGAAAAGCCAGATGCAGCACTTATTGATTCTACTAAAACGAGATTCGTGAGCCAGACTTCCATATCAGGAGCTGGAGCAAAGTTGGATAGCTCGTAAGCAAAGGTGACTACAGTGAGAAGGAAGCTTGATCCGAGGGCGACTAAACCTAGCTTGTATTTAAAGGAAGCGCTTCTATTGCCGCCAATTTTCAATCCAATCCAAAGTAAAATTCCAACTGCAAAAAGCTGCCAAAGTGAGTGAACCAGTGTCCAACCCAAGGCATAAAGTAGATTGTCGGAAATCCAGTCTGTTAAAAGATTCATGATTTCTTCTGTTCAAGTTGATCTAAAAATGCTCTGATTTCATCCAAATTTTCTTTGGAAGGATTGTCTTGACCCAAGGCCTGCATAACCAGATTTTGGGCTGAGCCTCCAAATGCAGTCTTGACCAGATTTTTCAAAAGTGAATTTTGAGTCTCCTTTTGATTGGTATCCGGGCGATAAATGTGAGAGCGATTCTGCTCATCTCGAGTGACCATCCCCTTCGCATGCATGATCTGCATGATTTTCAGGGTAGTGGTATAACCGGTGTCTTTGGTCACAGCAAGTCGCTCATGGATCTGTCTGACACTCGCCTCTTTCAACTCCCAAAGCAGGGCTAAAATCTCTAATTCGGATTCGGTTGGTTTCGTCATGATAGTTCTTACGATAGCTTTCGTACAAAGTTATACGAAGATCATCGTAAGTCAAGAGTTAGTACGAAAATAATCGTATTAAAAACTGTTAATTTTAAAAAATCACCCTTAGCGCAGTTCTCTAATGGCTTTTGAGCCTTTTTTCTCCAGCTTCTCTCGAAATAATTCTCCTACAGCCGGCCAAATCCCAGCGATTTTCGAAAGTAGTCCACGGGATTCGGGGATGCAGATCATATCTTTTGGCTTCTCCATCAGGCGAAGTAAGGCTTCGGTAACGTCCGCTGGCTCCAACACTTTTATTGGTCCGCTAAAGGAAAGCTTCGCTTCGTCCGGATATTCTAATTGTAAATCCAGCATGGGTGTTGCCACCAAATCCGGGCAGACTACGGAAATTTTTACCCCAAACTGACGAAATTCTGCAGCAGCAGCCAAACTAAAACCTCGAATGGCAAACTTGGAAGCACAATATAAACTCAGCCCAGAAACTGGTGCCAATCCTGCCAAAGAAGAAATTGTAATGACATGGCCAAATCCTTGATTTTTCATTAAATCTGCCAATGTCTTGATCCCAAGGATACTTCCTTTGGTATTAATATCGAGATGGTAGTCGATGTCGCTCAGTTCAAAATCCCGAACGAAACCCGGCCTGATCACGCCCGCGCAATTGAAAAGGTGAGAAACTTGTGCTTTTTGGAAACTTATGGTTTGCAAAATTCGATTCCATGTTTCAGCTTTTGAAACGTCAGCTTGGAAAAGCTGAATTTTTTCATCTTCTGAAAAATGCTTCCGAAGTGCATTCAAATTTAGATCAATCAATAAAAGTGAAAGCCCTTTTTCCTGAAGTGTTTTGGCAAGATGAAGCCCAATTCCACTTCCTGCCCCAGTAACGAGCACCAATTTTGTATCCATACAATGAGGTTTTGATTTAAATATAATCAAAACCTTATCCTAAAAATCAATGCATCCCATAGTCAAGTTTGATCTGCGAAGAAGAAATAAATCTAATCTTTGAACTGAGTGAAGCAGCAGACTGTTGTATATACATTGAATTTAAAAACTAAACCAATTCCTTATATGAGTACCAAAGAACCACTTTTACAACCAATTCAGGTTGGTGATTTAAATCTTACCAATCGAGTTTGGATGGCACCCTTGACTAGGAGCCGAGCAGCCAATGAAGGAAATGTCCCATTTGATCTTCATGTTGAATATTACAAGCAGCGTGCCTCAGCAGGTTTGATCATCACCGAAGGATCCCAAGTTTCCAAGCAAGCCGTTGGCTATATCAATACCCCAGGTATTCATTCTGAGGAGCAAGTGGAAGGCTGGAAAAAAGTGACTGAGGCTGTCCACAAAGAAGGTGGCCATATATTTATTCAGCTATGGCACGTAGGCCGAATTTCTCATCCTGATTTTCATAATGGTGAATTGCCAGTAGCACCATCTGCTATCAATCCGCACGCAAAATCTTTTACTCCAAAAGGCTTCAAAGATACCGTCACACCTAAAGAGATGACGATTGAAGAGATCAAGCAGACAGTCTTAGATTTCAAAAACGCGGCAAAAAATGCAATGGAAGCTGGATTTGACGGGGTAGAAATTCACTCTTCAAATGGCTACTTACTACACCAGTTTTTCAACAGACCCAGCAATGTCCGAATGGATGAGTACGGTGGAAGCATTGAGAATCGTGCAAAAATCCTCTTTGAGATTATAGATGCAATCAAGGAAGTGATGCCGGAAAATCGAATTGGACTTCGACTGAACCCTTCACTTAATGGTGTATTCGGGATGGACGCCGATGAGGAAACTATTCCAACTTTTGACTACATCGTAGAAAAACTTAACAATTACGATCTAGCCTATCTGCATCTTTCAGAACCTTTTACTGATGTAAGTGAAATTCCATATTTGGTCACTGAGATCGCAAAGCACTATCGCCCGATGTACAAAGGTACCTTAGCGATCAATGCAGGTTTTGATCAAGAAAAAGGCAATAAATTTATCTTGGAAGGCTTGGCTGACGCAGTTGTTTTTGGAAAGCCATTTATTTCCAATCCGGATTTACCGAAGCGATTTGAACTAGGAGCAGAACTAGCTGCATGGGATCAGGACACCTTTTACACCCCGGGTGCAAAGGGCTACACTGACTACCCAAGTCTACAAGAGTCAAAAGTATAATATTCCAAAAGGCCGGTTAATCCGGCCTTTTCTTTACTTTAGAATATGTGTTTAGTAGCTATTGCTTGGAAGGTTGATCCTGATTTCCCATTGGTTATTTCAGCCAATCGGGATGAGTTTTTTGAGCGTCCTACCCAAAAGTTACATCAATGGGACAGCAAGATTTATGCAGGAAAAGACCTCCGAAGTGGTGGTACTTGGTTGGGTTTTCATCCCAACGGTCGCTGGGCTTTGCTGACCAATTATCGTGACTCTTCCAGTTCCATAAAGCCGACAGTTAGTAGAGGGAAATTAGTTCAGAATTGGTTGGAAGGTCAAGTAACTCCCAAGACATACCTAGAGGAAATCGTAAAATCTCAGGAAAAATACGAAGGTTTTAACCTCTTGGTCTCAGATGGCAAAACCCTCTGGTATCTCAGTAATTATGGGAATGGAATTGAAGAGATCAAACCCGGAATTCATGCCATCAGCAATGGGCTGCTCAATGATCCCTGGCCAAAAACCGAATTGGCCAAGGTACAGCTTGCCGCACTCATGAAGACTGAACCTAATGAAAACAAGCTCTTGCATATCTTAAAATCAACAGAAACCTATGAACTGGAGAAACTTCCAAACACTGGAGTCTCCGATGACGTGGAAATAGGGCTTTCTGCACAATTGATCCGAATCGGGGAAACATACGGAACTGTTTCATCCACCGCTGTAGTTCAAGAAGCTTCAGGACTTGTCCGAATAAAAGAACGAACCTATCAAATCAAGTATCGGGATTACGAGGACACTTCGCTTTCCTTTATGCTCATTTAAATCAACCTAGTAATGCAAAATTTTGACCTCATTATTATTGGAGGAGGCCCAATAGGCTTAGCCTGCGGCGTAGAAGCCAAAAAAGCAGGATTAGATTATGTCATTTTGGAAAAAGGAACTTTGACCAATTCGATCTTCAACTACCCGGTGAATATGACTTTTTTCTCTACCTCTGACCGATTGGAGATGGCCAATATTCCTTTTATGTCAGTGGGAAACAAACCCACCCGAACAGAGGCTTTGGAATATTACCGAAGGATCTTTTTTCACTTTGACCTGAATGTGAACCTGTACGAAGGAGTCGAAACGCTTTCAAAAATGGGAGATCTTTTCCAAATCAAAACCTCCAAATCAAGTTATCAGACAAAAAAAATCGTCTTGGCAACAGGATTTTACGATCTCCCAAATCTGATGAATGTCCCTGGTGAAGACCTACCAAAAGTCATGCACTATTACAAGGAGCCTTGGCCATTTATCGGGCAAAAAGTCTTGGTCGTCGGCGGAGCAAATTCAGCCGTGGATGCTGCACTTGAGTGCTGGCGCAAAGGAGCTGAGGTAAGTATGGTCTTGCTCGACGATGAAGTCGATCAAAATGTTAAATACTGGGTGCGTCCCGATATCATGAACCGGATCAAAGAAGGGGCTATCAAGGCCTACACCAAATCAAAGGTGAAAGAAATCTCCGCAACGGAAGTAATCATTTCTACTCCTGATGGGGAAGTCAAGATTGCAAATGACTTTGTGCTGGCGATGACTGGCTACAAACCTAATTTTGGCTTATTGGATCAACTCGGCGTGCAGATGAGTCAGGACGAAAAGCGTCAACCTTGCTACGATCAATACAATCAGGAATCCAATGTGCCGGGAGTTTACCTGGCAGGCGTAGTTTGCGGCGGACTGAATACTCGAGAATTTTTCATCGAAAACAGCATTGTGCATGCCGAGTCGATTGTGAGCGATATTGTGGGGAAGATGAAGGTAAAATCTGAAAGGTGAAGTGAGAAATCTGAAAAGAATGAAAAGATGATATCAGTAAGCTCGAATGGTAGCAGAGAAAAATCCGTAAATTGCAGGCTATTATGAAAAAGAAGCCATTTACCGTTGTCTATGAGGACAACCACCTTTTAATAGTCAATAAAGCTGCCGGCCTTTTAGTCCAAGGGGACAAAACCGGAGACAAGACGCTGACGGATTACCTCAAGGAGTACATTGCCAAAAAATACGACAAACCGGGAGCCGTTTTCTTACACCCTATTCATCGACTGGATCGACCAGTGAGTGGATTAGTAGCTTTTGCCCGCACTTCCAAAGGATTGGAACGAATGATGGAGATGTTCCGCAAACGGGATATTCACAAAGTCTATTGGGCAATCGTAAAGAGAAAGCCAAAAGAGGAAATGGGGAAATTAACCCATTGGCTGGTGAAGGATGAGCAAAAAAATATAGTCACTGCCCATGATAGGGAAGTGCCTGGCTCGCAAAAAGCTGAGCTGAATTACAAGATGCTTGGGTTTATGAATGATCACTGGCTGTTAGAGGTTCGTCCTATTTCAGGTCGCCCACATCAGATCCGTGTGCAATTGGCGTCTATGGGATGTCCGATTAGAGGAGATTTGAAATATGGCTTTGCTAAGCCAAATCCTGACGCAAGCATCAATCTGCATGCCTTTAATCTGGTTTTTGAGCACCCGATCAAAAAGGACAAATTATACCTACGAGCCGCAGTTCCGGAGGAAGATTTCTGGGAGCAATTCCTCGACTTTGAAAATATCAAAGCCAAAGATCAGCATTTGGATAATACATTTTCGGGTTAAAAACGCTTGATGATTCACCGATTGTGTTGACTCTTCGATACAATTCAACTATCCTAAAAGGCTTATTATAGCCCATCGCTAAGTTCAAGAAAAGGCATCGCCAAGATAGGATTGCCCAATCCTATCAAAGGCCTTTTTTAAAAACTATCTTGGAAATCATATCTTACTTACAATGGTTAGAAATCTTCTGCTTTTCGTTTTCGGTCTTATAATTTTAGGAGCATGCACCCCCTCCCCAATGCCCAAAACCATCTTCATTGTCCGTCATGCTGAGAAAATGCTGGTGGACAACCCAGATCCAGAATTGGCGCAGGCAGGAATAATCCGAGCTGAGAAACTGGCGCAAATCCTTGTGGATAAAGAAATCAGGCATGTTTTCTCCACAGATTATAAACGGACTAGAATGACTGGGCAGCCAGCAGCAAATCAAGCCGGAGTAGCGATTGAATTGTATGATCCTAAAGATCAGGAAGCTTTCGCCGAAAAATTAAGGTTGTTAGAAGGAAATATTTTAGTCATAGGCCACAGCAATACTGCACCTGGCTTGGCTAATTTTTTTATCGGGGCCGGTGACAAATACCCGGATCTGACAGATATCGAATACAATTTTATCTACCTCGTCACCATTGAAGAATCTGGAGAAAAAGTGGAGCTGAAGAGCTTTAAGGATTTTTAAACTACCACTACTTCAATCCCCTTCTCTTCAAGCTTTTGACGATACATCTCAGGAATACCAGTATCGGTGATGATCATATCAATGTCTTCGAGTTCGCAGATTTTACCAAATCCCTTTCTCCCAAACTTTCGGCTATCGGCTAAGACAATCGTCTTTTGGACGGAGCGAATCATCTTTGAATTCAGATGTGCCTCCATCATATTTGAGGTAGTCAATCCATGCTCCAAGCTAATCCCATCTACGCTGAGAAATAGCTTACTGCAGGCAAAGTTTTTCAACATCTCCTCGGCATAATGCCCTACTGCCGAACTGCTGCTTTTTCGCACTACCCCACCCAACTGCACCAACTCAACCTCAATACTATCGATCAATGCCAAGGTCACATTCATGGCAGCAGTAAGCACTGTGAGCTTGAAATTTCTAGGAATCGCTTGCGCAAAAGCAACCACAGTGGTTCCAGATCCGATTAAAATTGCTTCGTTTTCTTCCAAATACTCTAAAGCTTTTTGGGCTATTCGAGTTTTCTCGGCGACTTGTTCTAGCTTTTTCACCTGAACTGAACGATCCGATACATAAGGCGAAACCGGCGTAGCCGAACCATGAGATCGGAAAAGCAAGCCCTTGTCCTCCAAGATTTTCAAATCTTTCCGGATTGTCACCATAGTCACCTCCATGTTCTTGGCTAGCTCAGAAACAGATACAAATCCAGCTCGATCCAACTCTTCTAAAATGTATTTATGTCGCTCAGCAATAGTCATTTTACTTTCTTTTGGGATTTAAAACTACTGAAAAAGAAACTGAATTAAAAAAAATGGATTCTTTTTTGTTTCGTTTTCTTTCTTTTTATTTCCTTTTATTTACTTTTGTCTAAGAAAGAAAATTTATGAAAAGAGAAGAGAACTTAAGCCAACTCATTGACGAAACTAAAATATGGGATATTGCCATCATCGGAGGAGGTTCTTCAGGATTAGGCGTAGCACTTGATGCCATTTCAAGAGGAATGTCAGTTTTACTTTTAGAGAAGGCAGATTTTGCCAAAGGCACCTCAAGCCGAAGTACCAAATTAGTCCATGGAGGAGTTCGCTATTTAGCGCAGGG
>JAFMBQ010000637.1 GCA_017858365.1 Algoriphagus sp.
TGCTTTTATCCAATCTAGTTTTTTGGATAAAAATATAAAGTAGGAATTTGAGTAAGTTAGTCTTTTCGAATTTGATGAAAGATTATCTGAATATTGGGTTTACGGAATAAAAAAAGCCTTTCTCAAGAGAAAGGCTTTATGAATGGAATAAATCAACTTATTTTTTATCAATAGTTATTTTGTTGGGCAATACTTCATTCAGTTTTTTCAGATCACCCGAAAGTACTTCATCCAGTTTAGCGAGATGGCTTTCCAATTCTAGTGACAATTCCTTAAAAACCACATACGCCGCATCTGTTGGCCTAGCTTGACCACTTTCTACACTACGCTGCAGCGAAGCAAGCCTGTTATTGAGCTTTATGGGGAAGTTCAAAGGGTCCTGACCACTCTGATTTTTCACTTGATAGAGATCTTCCTCTATTACTTGCAACTTATCCAGTAGTGTTTTGAGTTGCGTTTGTATTTTTTTCTTTTGCGAAGCATCAAGTTCTCCTGCTTGAGCTTCTATTTTTCGAATCAGAATCACTGCTTCATTAGCCTCAGAAACTTTGTCTCGAATCATCAAGGCAAGGTCAAATTGCTTTTGCAAATCATCTGCAGTCACATTATCCAGATTAGGATCCATCTCTAAATCAAAATTCGTCATATGTGATTCTCCTAATGCAGTTAGCCTCACTTGATAGGAACCAATAGGAGCCAATGGACCTCGCTGTGGTCTAGCAGACCAAATAATCATTCCCTCAAAAACAGTAGCTCCCGGATATTGCATATCCCATGTAAAGGTGTTGAGTCCAGCATTTGTCTTTGGCTTATTACGCACTGTAGAATCGGCCGAAGCAGTATAGGTATTGATTAGATTTCCTTCAGAATCTAGAATTTCAATTTTCAAGGAATCAATTTTCTCAGGTAGATAATACTGGATTGCCGCATCGTAAACTCCACGAATAGGATTAGCCGGCTTATAAAGGGTTACTTCATTTTTAGAGATGGTTTCAACTGCTTCACGAAGTGGTCGAATATCATCTAGAATCCAGAATCCACGACCATGGGAGCCCAAAACCACATCATCATTTTTCAACACTAAATCTCGGATAGGGGTATCAGGAAGATTAAGCTGCAGTGATTGCCACATTTCGCCATCATTGAAAGAAACATAAACTCCGTGCTCTGTAGCTAGGTAAAGCAATCCTGGCTTTTGTAAATCCTCACGAATCGCTCGGGCAAAATGCCCATCATCAATTCCTGTGATGATTTTTGTCCAAGACTTTCCATAATCCTCCGTTTTAAATACATAGGGTTGCCGATCATCCACCTGATATCTATTAGCTGCTAGGTAAAGAGTTCCGGGCTTGAATTTTCCCTCGTCTATAATACTGATCCTAGAAAATTTCGGAAGATCCTTAGGGGTAATATCTATCCAGTTTTTGCCTCCATCCCGAGTGATATGGACTTTTCCATCATCCGAACCTGCCCAAATAGTATTCACATCATACATAGATGGCGCAAGTGCAAATACAGTAGCATAGATTTCAGGGCCGTTCATATCCATCGTGATCACTCCACCTGTTTTTCCCAAAGTTTCTGGGTCGGCGTAGGTCAGGTCTGGACTGATTTTTTCCCAGGTTTGTCCATCATTGGTAGTTTTCCAAACATGCTGGGAAGTGGTGTACATGGTCTTGGGATCCAGCGGAGAAAACATGATAGGGAAGGTCCATTGCCATCTTTCGGGTAAAGCCGAGGCTGGCTCTCCAGAGAAGAATCGTGGATAAACCTGAATATCTCTAATCTGCCCAGTTTTCCTGTTGTATCGAGTAAGCAAAGCCCCTTGAGAACCTGCATAAAATATATCCGGATCAGTCGGGCTTTGCGTGATCCAGCCACTTTCTCCACCACCTACGGCATAGTGCCAACCATGTCCCGGACCGCGTCCAAGCATGTGATCCCAACCTTCTGAAGGCATCGCTAAAGTACTGTTATCTTGCTGTGCACCAGCGACATGATAGGGCACGTCTGAAGTAGTCATTACATGGTAAAACTGTGTAGTCGGATAATCTTCCTCTGTCCAAGTTTTACCACCATTAATACTTACAACACCTCCGCCATCATTACTACTAATCATTCGAAGTGGGTTGCTTGGGTCTATCCAAAGATCATGGTTGTCTCCATGAGGTACAGTGATTTCGGTATCGAAAGTTTTGCCACCATCGGTGGATTTCCAAAAGTCAACATTAAGTCCATAAACTGTTTCCCGATCAACCGGATCTGCATAGATCCTAGAATAGTAAAAAGCGCGCTGACGCAGTTTACGCTCATCGTTAACTTTTTCCCAAGTTTTGCCAGCATCATCGGATCTGAACACTCCGCCTTCATTGGCTTCCACGATCGCCCAAACTCGATTAGCATCGACAGGGGAGACCGTTACGCCAATTTTCCCAATCGGTCCTTCCGGCATTCCTGGATTGGAAGTTAGGTCCATCCAAGTATCTCCACCGTCTACAGATTTCCAAAGCTTACTATCAGGTCCTCCGCCCCACATTTTCCATGCTTTTCGATAGACTTGCCAGGTAGAAGCATACAGGACTTTAGGATTGGTACGATCAATAATCAAATCGGCTGCTCCGGCTTTGTTGCTGACATAAAGGACTTTCTCCCAAGTTTCTCCTCCATCTTT
>JAFMBQ010000638.1 GCA_017858365.1 Algoriphagus sp.
CATAGGTGGTTTTTTATAGTTTATCGATTTCCTGTAATCCCATATTTATGCCATCCAAAAAGACTTCCAGAGCTTCCTAATCCATCATTTTAGAAATCAAGGCATTTTCTAGACGGACACTTTTGTTCGCAAACGGGCAAACATATAAACACTGCTTTAAGCCAAAATCTGGATTTCATTAACTAGAAAGAAATGCTGTAGAAACCTAAAAGAAAAAAAGTCTACCCAATCAGCATTCTAATTATCCTCCTCCTCAGCTTTCCTCTTGGCTTTTTCCTGCTTTCTATAGTACCCTCTAAACAGGAAATTTGACTTCATGGCTTCCATATTCTCATTTAGCTTATAGGTACTGGATTCAAGATTCTGAAGCGTTTGATCTACTTGTTGCCTGAATGTAGAATCTTGCAAAATCAAACCCGCAGTACCTTGTCCTTCTTGAATATTTTTAAGAAGCAGATTCATTTTCGACATCATTTCTGCCGCACCCGCACTGGTGTTTTGTAACTGTCCCAGTGTTTCTTCAAAATTTGAATTCATAATGCTGTCAGTGAATAAATTATTCATTATTCCATCACCTTTCTCAAAGGAAGTAATCATGTTTTTTCCAGACTTGGTAATTGCAACTGCATTTGAACCCGCATTCTTAAACTCCCGAATTGCGGCATTGATATCATTCACTAAGGATGGATCACCCAATAGCGACCAAAGCGCTTCACTTTCATTTAGTTTATCAGTGATTTCGGTAAGATTTATCAAGGTTTTTTCGAGGTAATTGCCAGTTGAATTGAGCGTTTCCAGCATTTCATCCGTATCGATCTGAGGCAAGGCATATAAGATATCTCCAGGCACAAGGGTTGGCGCATCTCCATCCATTGGATTGATATGAAGTATTTTATTCCCCATTAATCCATCGGTATTAATCGTAGTCTTCGAATTGCTTTTAATAAAAGTCTGCATGGACTTATGAATTAATAGCTCCACTTGGATAGTGGAATCATTCAGCATTTCGATTTCACTGACTGTTCCCACGTCCATGCCTTTGAAGCGGACATTATTTCCAGGTAATAGTCCATTCACATTCCGCATTTCCGCAATCACTCGAATAGAGGAACCAAAAATGTTCTGATTTTTACCAATGAGATAAAGTGAAAAAACCAGAAAAATCATGCTGGCAAGGACTAGAGCCCCAAGTTTGGCATTCGCTATTTTTCGTTCCTTTTTCATATTATCTAAAGAATTCACTGACTTTTGAATCAGTGCTTTTCATTAAGTTTTCATAGGTATCCGCCATGTAATTCCTTCCCTCTATTAGCGCAATTACCCGGTTGGATGTCATGCGGATACAATTCATGTCATGGGAAATAATCACTGATGAGGCTTTGTATTTTTCTTGAATAGAAATCATCAGCTCACTGATTTCCCTCGCAGTGATGGGGTCCAAGCCTGTTGTGGGTTCATCGTATAAAATCACCTTCGGCTTTAAAATCAGTGTTCTTGCCAAGGCGATTCGTTTTCTCATTCCTCCGGACAATTCTGCCGGCATCATATTGACGGTATGCGAAAGGCCCACATCTTCGAGCGCTTCCATTACAGCCTCTTCTGCTTGACTTTCACGTTGCTCTTTGGTCCAGTGTCTTCTCAGGGGAAACTCCAGATTCTCTCTGATCGTCATGGAATCATAGAGCGCATTACTCTGAAATAAAAATCCGACGTCTTTTCTAAGTAAATCCATTTCATCCTGATCCAAATCACTAATATCTTGATCTAGTACGATGATTTTACCTGAATCAGGCTCCATTAGCTTGATGATACACTTGATCAAAACAGATTTCCCTGATCCCGACTTTCCTAAAATCACCAGGTTTTCATTACTGGCCAGTTTCATGGAAAAGTCCTTTAGCACATGGTTATCACCAAAAGACTTATTGAGTTTGGATACTTCGATAATGCTTTTATTAGGTTCCATGGATCAGGTCAATCCTAATAGATCTGTAACTTGAACAGCAATCAAATCCAAAATGAAAACCATCAGAGAAGCAACAATCACCGCAGTAGTGGCTGATCTCCCCACCCCTTCTGTACCTTTTTTGGAATTGTAACCTTTGTAACATCCGACAATACCGATGGCAAAGCCAAAGAAGAATGTCTTAATCAATGAAGGCAGAAAATCCCCAAAGCTCAAGGCATCAAACGCCTGAAACCAATAAAGTGGCCAGCTCACAGCCCCCTTCAAGTTTACTCCCAAAAAACCCCCATATAAGGAAATTGCAATCGCCAAGCAGGAAAGAACGGGCACCATCAAGGTAGATGCCATTACTCTGGTGACGACTAGATATTTAAAAGGATTTGTGCCAGACACTTCCATCGCATCTATCTGCTCAGTTACCCGCATGGAACCCAGTTCAGCACCGATTCCAGAACCAATTTTTCCTGCGCAAATCAGGGCAGTGATGACCGGGGAAATTTCTCTGACTAGAGATACGGACACCATTGATGGTAAAAGTGACTCAGCTCCGAATTCGAGAAGAGTTGGGCGAGATTGAATTGTCAAGACCAGTCCCATGATAAATGCCGTGATACTGACTAGCGTAAAACTCTTATAGCCAATCCAAAAACACTGATTGATGAATTCTTCGTACTCTTGCCGAGGCTTCGTGATT
>JAFMBQ010000088.1 GCA_017858365.1 Algoriphagus sp.
ACAGATAGTCCCCGACTTCACCACCCCATCTTTTGACAGACGATTTTGAGTGCACGCCTCGAAGACTTTTCCATTTTGTTTATCTTTTTTCTTAAGCACAATTTAAATACTTTCCAAGTTTTTTTGGTTTCAACTTAATATTTTTTACTGCATTTTTTGAGCGATAACAGGTAACTATTTCATCTGAATCGCCCGAAACAATTACAACTGTATTCATAAATTTATTCTTATGGTGCTGTAGATGAGCCGGAATATCTTTTTCGCCCAACACATAATACAAAAGTCCTTGTTTGAATGTAGTATTACCGTACTCCAGAGCAATAATTATTTTATCATTATTTACACCTCGCTGGGACGATCGTTTATTGGAATGCGAGGTATGAATAAAATTGATAACTATACTCTCTCTTAAGTCATTTTCATAAACACTGTAACGAACTTCAAATGGGTTTTTGGAATTATTAATGATCTTTTTCATTTGTTGGTTTTTTAAAATTTTAAGTTGTAAATAATTTCATTTAATGAATCAAGAACGGCACAAATAGGCAGGGCTAAATTTTAATCACATGAATCAATATGGATTAAAAAAGGCAGAAATAGTTCTTATTGAAAACAGCGTGTCCAAGAGCAGAACTAAAAAATTATGAAACAGAATTTTTAAAAATACGGTAGAACCCAAAAAGAAGATGAAAATTAAAATCGAAATTTGAAAAATGCATACTTATTTAGTTAATTATGAATTTAAACAAAGGAAATTAATCATCTTATTCGACATTTATTACCAGGTTGCTGGTTTTCACAAAACCAAATACCCAATGATAAAGAACTAAAAGATTTTAAATAAAAAGTTGTAAAAAGTTGAGAAATAAAAATTAAGTTAAGGTTACTTCGATAAATAAATCTTTAAAATTTCAAGTGTTCTTATTTTCAGATGTTTGAAAACATCATTTCTCCAAATATTTTGCAAAAATAGTAATTTTTCTGAAAAATCCAAAATAATAATAGTTTTTTTTGATTTATAACGTAGGTTTCTCGGGTAATAAATATGCCCAATCCTTCATATTCCAGGAGTCATAGATTAGTTGAGTGGAATATAACTCTGAGTCAAAACCCAGTAATTCCTCAAAATCTACATCAAATAATGGATCAATACATAAATATAAAGAATTTGGGTGTTCTGACAATTCGATGTAACCCCATTTGACACCTACCGCAAAGGTAATGTGAGTTATATAATGGGTAGCTGCATTTTCTTCCATGAACTCTTTTGTAATTTCTGCTTCCTCTTTCAAATATTCCCATTCATCTTCATGGGCTATAATTTGTAGAATAGCTTTCAGATTTTCTTGAGGAATACTATAAGCGTCAAATTGGATCATGTCAGCATTCAAAAACCGCTCTCTGCAATTAATTAACTCTGGATGTAACTCAATTACTTTATCAAATGTAATGGTTGGAATTTTATCCACAACAAAATCAACAAATTTCTCAACTGATTCTATATTTTCTGTTGTTAAATACTTTAAGTTCTCTCGAAAAGATAGGTGGAGGTAATCGATTTGACAAATTGTCATTAGACCCATAAAATGATATTTTAATAAATCTTTTGAAATTTTGTATTTTACAACCCCATCTTTTTTTTCTTGTTCCAAAATAACTTGAGGTGCTTCGTAAGAAAAATTCTTTATGAAATGTTCTAAGTTTTCATCTATATTATAAATTGAAGAACTTGACTCAAAGCCAATTAATTCTATCAAATCTTTTACTTTAAAACAAAAATATTTGTTTTCGAAAGTTCCATCAATAAGTACTCCTTCATCAATAAAAGCTTGTGCTTTTGAAAAAAGTGGTTTATCCAAAATTAACAAATAACGGGTTATGAATTCACGAAAGGATTCTTTCGTATGAAATCGGTTAACTTTAGTCAATAACATTAGAAAACAAAGTACGTCTTGTTGAACTTCCGAAAATTTTTCCAAAGTTTCTGGTGCTACCTTAGCTGTAAATTTACCTAAACTATAGACTGCCATAATATGAGTGTTGATTTGTATGTTATTCTATTAAGGATTTGGAGAGTTTAGAAGCTATAAACTGCTATAAACAGAAAGGATAAACATATCACTTCTCTTTTAGATCCTTCAAAGTTAGCTCCAGAAAGATCTAAATTACTTAAGTCCAAGTCTATCAGGTAACGATTATCTAAACTGAAGAGGCTTCCCATTTTTATAATTTCATCTAATTGAAATTCAGTAGATTAAAGAAAATTATGTTGTTTAATGATTTACTAAATGCTTTACTTTATTTCAGTTGACCTTAAATGATTCAATATGCCCATGGTTACTCGAATATACTCCAATTTTATAAACTAAGTAATCTATATTTTTAGACTTGAAAGACCATTTATTATTTGATAGCCATTTCGCTCTGTTTAAAGCATATTTTTTATCATTTAGTTTTTCCGAGTATTTAGGATTATATTTATCATATTTATCAATATAGTTGATAAAATAAAACTCATCATTAAAAGTCTTTGCGTCATCCCTAAATCTATAGTCACCATCTGAATCTGATCGAAATTTCCTCATAAATTATCAATTTTTTTAAAAATTCCATACTATATAAATTTCCAACCCCACTGTTTTTTCTCCTTATGGAATGATTTAATCACTGTTCCCGTGAATTGCATGCCATCTTTGAGTTGATATTTTGTAATTAACGATGGATGAATAAAAACATCGTCCATAAAACCAAAGGATTTACCTTCCTGAATTTTTACTGCGCCTGAAATTTCTTTAACAAATTGTTTTTTAAGATCTTCAGCATTTACCTTTATGGCTGTGTAAACTTGATGCATTCCTTCGTTACTTCCTCCCTGAAAACGAACCATCAGCGTTTCTCCCACTTTAACCTCTGAAATTAAGCGTTCATACTTGAAAAAACCAAATTTATTTTCAGATGCTATGAAATTTAACATTTTCTTATCCGTATTAACGAATTCAACGATGATTGGCACTTCTGGAATGTCATTATATAAAAGGGCATCCGCTAAGGGTAAATAGGATTTATAAAAATTAAAATTCGACTTTGATTTGTTGGCTGTTTTATACCAATCCAAATTTTGCCAATGAATTACCTCCTGTGGTATTTTATAGCCTTTCTCATTTCTTGAATTTACCAGTAATTCAATTTCAGTTTTTGCTTCATTATAGTGTTTTTTATCAATTAGGATTTTAGCCATTTTTTGTCTGACGCCAATCATCATCTCAGCTGGATTGTCACAGGAAAGTGCCCTGCAATAGCAAGCAAAAAATTTATCCTCCTCGCTTGAAAATGCCTCTGCAAGCATTTCCCATACCCAAAATTGGTTGCGTTTCTTCTTAGCAAAAGGTAAAAAAGATTCAAGTAAATTACCTTTGTTATCTAAGGCAATTAATAATTTGGCATAAAAAAAGGCCGGATATTGAAAATGAGGATGTTGTTCCATTAATTGTGATAAAACAGGGAGAAAGGCCTCGGCGCGTTCTCTATTAAAGATTTTTTCACCTCCAAATGATTGTTTTGGTAACAAATGTTTTGCGTAGGCAATATAGCCTTGTTCCGCGATGGCCATTACTTCCTTTCCGCCTTCTATTTTTACTTTTTGGAAATCATCAGGGCTGAAATTATTAAAATCCCACCAGTCAGCAAATTCAATATATCTATCAGATTCTTTCAAACCTTTATGCATGGAATTAAAAAGTACACTAAACCATTTAGAATTTCTTTTTAGGGGCAACGATTTAATGGCATCAAATAAATGAAGTAACCGGTTAATATCCGCATTGGCTTCGTAAAAAATATAATTGGCAGCCTTAGCTATAACTATTGAAAGATTCTCGAAAAACATCTCTTCAGAGGCGGGTAAATCCAGATCCTTTACCTCTTGAATTTTCGCTAAAAACAGCTCTGAATTTGAAATATTTTCATTGAGTTGAGCATACAATACCCAACTTATATTCCGTTTTCCCCATATATTTGAAGGGTCATTTAGTAATTCTGCTTTTGCCATAGCATAAGCTTCCTCAATTTTTCCATCCTGTCTAAGTTCCTTAATTTCTTTAGCTGGCATAACTCTCTTGATTAAATGTTGATAATGCCAGCTTAATATCTGATAATAATAACTGACTGTTTATTTTATTTTGAACAGGAACAATGCGTCCAAAAAAACCATTCTTTTTATATTCAAAATCCAATGTGACTTCTTCATTATTTCGTTTAAATGTATATCTCTCTTTGTATTGCATATGTTCAATTTCATCAATAATAATATTTGTATCCTTGAAAAGTATTATTAAATCATCATATAAGCTTCTTGTAAATGGAAATTCTTCTTCCACGTTAAGATCAAATTCAATTTGACTAATAATGGTCTCCGCTGTATTTCGTTTTATGGTAATATTTGGCAAATGGGTTAATAATTCAGCAAGCACGTTATTAAATGTACTACTTGGAGAAAGATTTGGCATAAATGCAAATGGTTTTCTATATTCATTTTGACCATTTATGTAAGTTCTAAAAACAGCTTTTTCATGCTCTCTCAAAAAAGAGTATCTAATTTCAAAACCTAATCTCTCCCAGCCAACAACTTCTATGTATTGGTTTTTTACAGCCTGTCGTACTTTAATAAAATGATCCTGAATTTGAATAGGCTCCTTCACAAGTTTGAAGATGGAAAGTTGTTTCAATAATTCATCATCAAGACTGATTTCTTCTGTTTGAACCTGTTCACCTGTTAATTCATTTAGAGAATTGATAACGGCGACATCTAGGAATGCCATTGCAGAATAGGAATTGAAAAAAGGTGGATTTAATGCGTATAATTTTTTTGAAGCCCGAGTGATTGCTGTATATGACCAGCGATAAAAATCATGATTTGTTTTACCTGCTCTCCTTTGTTTATCCGTAAAGCAGTCGAAACCTTCCAAATTATCATTGTCCCAAACGGTAAATACATTATCCCATTCGCCACCTTGAGCCTTGTGGCAAGTAACTGCATATCCATATTTAACAAACAGGCAATTGAAATATTCGTCTTGTATAATGGCTTCCTTAAACTCTTTTGTTTTGGGTTTCAATTCCTTGTGCCTGGAGGTGAAATCTACATACAGCGCCTGGGTTTCTTCCGGCTTCAAATAATTATCTCCGTAAAGGAAGTTTTCAAGCATCTTACTTTTTACAATCTTGTTATTGCTTTCTGCATCAGGGAAAACCAACGTCACATCACGCCAATAAAGTGTAATGGGATTTTTACCTCTTAATGAAATCGTTCGTTGTGTAACAGTATCACTTACTTCATTGACAACGGCAAACTCACCGTTAAAAACGCCTTTTCTATAATTATTTCCACCCATGATAACAATATCACTTTTTTGAATGGGTAAATTAGCATTACCAAATCTTCGTTCTCTTATTTGTAAATTGAGGTCAAGACAGGTTTTGTTTTTACTGGCAATGATAATTTTGGGATTTGCTGCTTCTTGCCAGGTATCAAGAAAAGTTTCATAAGTAGGATTTAAAATATCCTTTCCATTGGAACGTAAATTGAAGTCGTTGAAGTAACTTGCTGAAATACTCTTTCGTATTTTTGCCGCTGCTTGCAAAATGCCGCTATCCCCACCTTGCCGTTTCACCTCTTTCATTTCCGTTTCTTCGGAAGAAAGATTAAACTTCTCTTTAAGATAAACGGTGTCGAAAGCTTTTGAACTATTATCACCTACCGGAGGTAACTGACAAGGGTCTCCAACGAAGATGATTTTAGAATTTACCTTGGGATGGTCAACTCTGGTATAGGTAATCAAATCAGACAATAATTGACCTGTACCAAAACAAAAAAATTCACTTTCGCTTTTGGCATCAGACAACATGGAGGCTTCATCCACTATAAATATTTTTCCAGCCACATCTGTATTATTCCGGATATTATAAATGTAATAGAAAGAATCACCTTCTTCGATCTCTACCATATCCTCATAGCTATAAATAGATTTATGTATAGTAAAGGCTTCTTGTCCTGTTTTTTCTCTGATTACTTTGGCTGCACGGCCTGTTGGAGCCATCAATACAAAATCCTTTTCAATATTATTGAGGTAATCTACTAATCCTTTCAGGATGGTTGTTTTACCACTACCTGCATATCCTTTCAACATAAACACCGGAACCGGACTATCTAAAAAAGCCTCCAGTTTAGTTAAGGCAGTTTCCTGGCCTTTACTAAGATTTAAATGCTTAAAATGATTAAATATGCTCATGTCTTTTAATTTATATACAAATATTGAATACAAATATGCAGTGTAACTGCACAGTTAATTTTTTTTAAAAAGGCAATCCTTCGTCTTCGCTATTTAGAATAGAATCAACCGTATTAACTTCCTTATCAGGCGTTTTTTGAGTGCTTGTACCAGCTAACTCAATTTTCCATGCTTTAATATCGGTGTACCATTTGTTGTTGTATTCCCGGCTTTCGATGTCAAAATCAATTTGCAATAAGTTACCGATTTGTAATTGACCTTCATTGATCTTATCTCCCCAAATGGAGATGCATACTTTTTTTGGATATTGACCATCTGTTTCAACAATGATATCTTGTTTTTTCCAGTCTCCATTTTTACCTGTACCGGTTTGGATTAGAAGTAGCTGGATGAGTTTGGCTGTGAGTTGCATTGTTTAGGTATTTTTTAAAAAAATAAAAACTAGGTTTAGTCTTATTAAATCTTTGAATATTTATTTAGGATAATCAAGAATTGAACTAATTATTTTTAAAATTTTCAAAATATTTTCAAATGTTTTCTCTTGGTTTTGAGAAGTAATTAATGGTTTCTGATAAATTGTCTTAACAGAGCTATGTATGTAATCAATTTCATTTCTAAATTCATTAAGACTCTTAAATTCTAGTTTTTCATTTATTCCAAAAAAGTGAAATAACGTATATACCTGTTCACTTAAATTGATAAAACCTTTAATGTATTTACTTGAATCTTTATCATTTATACTTAATTCTATTTCTCTAACTTTATTAAATCTGTTATCCCAATATGCACCAATACTCACTGTATCCTCATTTTGTTGAATAAATGACTCATTATTCCTAAACTTCCAAGTTCCCGAAAAAGAATAATTATTATTTTTATCCCAGTTGTTTTTATCAGAATAACCTTTTACTATTTCTTCAAGAATTGACCAAAAAATGATAAATGCTAGTGATTCATTGTCTATTTTAAGCGTACTTTTGGTAATATTAAGTTCCTCACTAAAAAGATTTGCATAACCTAGTTTTAATTTATCTATTATTCTGCTTTGTATATTTAAATAAACTGGAATTTCTTTGAAATATTTGTGATTTTTTAGTTTGTTAATAATATCAAAAGATTCTTTCCAAACTTTGTTTCTTTTCTCACCTTTAAGAATTAAAGATAAATAATGAGACTGCAATCTCTCTAAGTTCTCTCTTGAATATTCTTTGCTGAAACCAGAGTCTGGATGCTCTTTAATGTAAAAGGCATCTATTCCTAATTGCCTGAATTCTTCAATAATCCAAATTTTATTGCTTGCTGTTAGCAATATTATAGGTGTTGAAAAATTACTAGAGAGAAAATCTTCTTTTATCTTTTTTAAAAGATGAAAGCCAGACATTTCAGAAATGTTTCTTTTGTTATGGTCTTCTTCAGTAAGTCTAATATCTAAAAATATTAAATCAGCTTTTGTTGCTAGGCCTTTTAAGGCACTATTATATGTTGAAAATGCACTTATAACTCCTTCCTGCCTTATTACTGATTTTTCCAGAACACTTTTCCATCCCTTATTGGATAAATCATCTATCAAAATTATATTATTCATCTCTTTTTAAATTTAGTTAAATCAATTTTTCCTTGAACATTAAATCCAGGTATTTTATAAATATACTCCCTCTGTTGTTTTTCTTGTTCGTCGGGAAGCTCCTCGTACAAATTATTTTTTGCAATTAACCATTTAAAATAAATTGAATTCATTTTTTCAATTTCAAAACCTTCTATATCATCAATTTTTATTCCAGCATTCCTTGCCATCTGAAAAATTCCCCACTCATTTGCAATATGATGTGAATCATAATAATTTACTGGAACATCTAACTTTAACTTAGATAATTCAGTTGCTAATTCTTCAACTATTAAAGGGCTTTCCATTTTATTACCAACCTCTGCAAAAGTTGTTTTAGAGAATTCAATTAAATTAATATTTTTAGTTTTTAGTATATTAAAATATTTGTCTTCTATAAGGTATTCCAAACCAACGTAACCATAAATAAAAATTCTACTTTTTTGATTTATGGTATTGGTACATCTAATATGTGCAGCAAATCTTAACCCATTAAAATCAGACAGAATATTTCCAAAACATAATGGAACAAAAATATTATTATATTTTGCACTACATAACCATTTATTTATTTTCTCAGTAAATATTTTATCTGAAACGTCAGAGAATAATGTTTGTTCTGTAACATCTTGAATAGGGGATAAAACATAATGTTGATGAGGATGAATAAATAAATTGTTACCTTCAATTTTCTGCGGATTCTCATTTATTGTTTTTCTTAAAAAAGAATCCTGCTTTTCTCTTAAATCTTCCTCAAGGTTTATATTTTCACCGAATAAAAGGTACTTTAGGTTTAAATCATTCTCCAATATTTTATATAAAAATATTTCAAGATTTGTATACAAAACAGAAACTGGAATATGCGCAACATTTTCTTCAATTTTTCTGAAGTCTTTGCTACCACTAAAGTAAATTAATAAATTACCTTTACTTTTACTCCAAGAAAATAACTTATTTCGTTTTTCAATAGATTCTTTTGCTAAATTGGTGGGATCAATAAAAGATTCATGATAAATAATAATGTTGTCATCAGTAAATATTTCTTTACTACTCTTTTCTAATTCATCCAAAGTAAAAATACGTTCTATTAAATCTTTAAATTTATGAAAGCGGTCATCCGTCCATTTATAATCAGATTGTTGTCTTACTTTTTTATCATCAATTAAGAATATTTTCATTTTTATTTCCGTTTAAATTCAAGAATATGTTCAACGCCACTAAAAGTATCTAAGGCTTCAATAATATCTCTTTCTTTTTGAATATTCCACTTCTCGTCCCAAATTGCAAAAGTTGCAAACTGATTTGATCCAAAATCTGCTGTTAAATAGATATTGCAAATACCGTTAAGATTTTTAATAATAGAGGAATAATTTTGTCCAATTAATCTATTTTTACACGTTTCCAAGGACTTTGCATAAGTTCTATCTAAATGATGAATTGATAAAGATGTTGCAACTTGAGATTCTTTTAAGCTTAATCTGACTCTAGGTTTTAGATTTTTATTAAAGAGAATGATTAACCTAATAATATCATCATATGCCTGTAGAACTTTATCTACATCTGTAAAAATTTCAATGTTTTTTTGGAAATATGTTTCGTCAATTTGAAAATCAATTTGCTCATTCCATTTTTCATTATGAAACTTAATTATTTCTAAAAGTGAGTTATCCTCTCTTATATGAAACATTCTTTTAAAATGAAGTACTAGGTCACTAAATGATTGAACGGGTCTATATTTTTTAATATTTGCCGCTTTTTCAAATTTAAAACCAACATTTTCTAATTGCTCTGCTAACCCAATATCTGGATTTGGTGGGCTGCCCGGATTATTCTTACTCCATTCTCTTAAAGTTTCATGATTCCAATTATAGGTAATTTTTTCTGATGACCAACCAGTTATAAATTTACCGTCGAAATTTTTTCCTTCCAAATATCCTTTTATTAGTACTTTAATTTGGGATGGGGCCCAATATTTTTTCTCTAATTTATTATAGGCTTCTATAATTTTTTCATAATGCAAATTAAAATCGTAGTAATTTTTTTTAATATATTCCTTAATCAGATTAAGTTCATTTCCATCAATTAAATGGCAAGTTGACCTTAAAATTGGATCTAAATTATAATTTAAAAGAAAATTATGCAAACTTTTAGGGTAAAAGTATATTTTGGGCAATGATTTATTATATAAATTTCTGTCTTCTTCTTTTGAATTTATTTTTTCGGGTTTTAAATCTAAAACCTGTTCTTTTTCGGTTAAAATTTGTC
This sequence comes from Algoriphagus sp., assembly GCA_017858365.1. Classification (GTDB taxonomy): domain Bacteria; phylum Bacteroidota; class Bacteroidia; order Cytophagales; family Cyclobacteriaceae; genus Algoriphagus. The sequence continues at coordinate 10,156 of JAFMBQ010000088.1, forward strand.
TTGTATTTTTTTTGATACTATTTAATTCTTCAAGGCGTTGGATTCTTTCTTCAATCAAGTTGTATTTAAATATTCTCTCACTTTTTATTTCTGCAAGTGTAAGCATAAATATTTTTTCATGTTGAACTGGGCTCAACTTTTTATTTTTTAGCAGACTTTCTATGAAGACATGTTTTTCTTTTTCCATTATTTAACTTTTTTTTGATAGAAAATATTCATAGCCTCTTCAATACCATTATTCTCCCAACTTATCAATAAGTTATCTAAAAAATTAGAATTACCTGATAAACCATCAAATCTCGACCTTAAACCTAGATACAAGTCATTATCAGCCCCCTTTACCATTTTAAGATAATCCAGTTTGCCAGCAATCACATTTTCCATATTAGGGTATACCTTTTTCACATTTCTATTATCTAGAATATATTGCTGTAAAAAAAAGCCTGAAGCTTTTTCATAACCATACCTTTCCCAGTAATAAAGCCACATACGCAACTGCTTTATGTAACGCTTTTGAACGTTAACCTTTTCATTTACTAATAGGCCTGTAACTTCTTTTCTATATCCATCTTTTTGTAAGCGGGTTTTAGAATCTTTTATATGAAAACCTTGCTCTGCAATTATGCGATGCAGTTCCTTTAGGAACTCACTATCTTGTTGATACACGTTGTGCATGGAACTAAAAGTTATATCATCTGCATAACGGCTATATTTTAATCCAAATCTTTTTGCAACCCCAGAAAGCAGAAAATCAAGACGTTGACATACTATATTTGAAATAATTGGTGAGGTAGGAGCTCCTTGTGGTAATACATTTCTTCGAACCTTTATCCATTCTCCTACATTATTTTTTCTTTCAACATCTAATTCTGTGCAACAAATTGATGCTATCATACCGGATAGATATAATCTTGAAGGCGTAAGTTTAAAAATTGAATCTAAATTTTTATCAGCTAAGATATACCGATATGCATCATTAAATATACACTCTATTACATCCTTTTCATATTTATTTAGATTTTCAATAGCTTTTTTATTACCACTTGTTAGTGATAACTTAGGTTTTTTTAAATGTGAGGTTAATCGATTTTTATACTTGAAAAAATCCCCTTTTTTGTCATGAATTAATGTGAATTTATCATCATTAATTTTATAAAATATATGTTCATTATTTTCAGTAATAAATTTTCTTATGCTTGTTTTAATAAGATTTATTTCTTTATTTTCATTGTCATTTGAAACGTCATTTAAGTTAAATGGTTTCAATTGAAAACATTTCCATATTCTTGATTGATCTATAGAAGGAAAAAAGTCTTTTAAATCTATATTAAAAACATATTTACTTCCAATATGCAATTTTGCATTATCAACTACTGACCTATCTCTTACAAAACCCATCGCTGCCTTGTGTGGCTCATAGACACAATGTAGTACATAAGCCAGGGTTTTTTGTATTGCTTTTAAACCTTTGACTGGTGAATGGATACTTCGCTGCGCACCTGATTTTTTGGTAATCTTAAATTCAGTATATCTTTTACCACTTAACTTGGGATTTGCATACCAGGTGAGTTGTTTCAATTCAAATGGAACAGTCTTTTCACCATAAATCAGCGGTTTTACTTCATTCAATAAATGAAGCAAATCCTCTCTGGACTGCATTTTTTCAAAGGCAGTTCTAATTTGGTCGATATGTGCTTGTTCTTGTTTCATATTTTAAGCTAAATGGTTCAATGAAGCCTGCTGCTCTATTCTTTGTTTATGACATTGTTAAAAATTAAAAAGTTAAAAGGAAATTGATTAATACAATTTATTAAAATTTATAATATCTTGTGTCAAAACAATAACCAAGAAACATTCATTCCAGATTTCTCCGGAACACCAACCGATTTGAAATGGCCTTTCGGCCACTTCCAGTTGGCATAAATCAATATTGTGCAGCAGGCTTTCAAAGAACTTAGTGCAAAGTAATCTAGTAACTATGCACTCTATCTGCACTAAAGTAATTATATTTAATAACTTTGTGATTATTTTTGGTTGGATAATTTATGACATAAAAGATAGGAATATGGCAACGACTAAAAATGCCTCAATACGCTACAGAGTTTTGGATAACTGTTTTAGAAATGCGGGAAGAAAATATTTTATAAATGATCTGATCTCAGAATGTGAAAATGTATTGCTTGACA
>JAFMBQ010000639.1 GCA_017858365.1 Algoriphagus sp.
GTTTCAGTTGGTTTAAAACCTGGTAAATTAGGAATAAAGGCCTACTGGTTCACGCACGTTATTTCGAGGGGATCCTTGGAATGGCTTACTGTGGAGGAATCTTTCGGGTTTTACAATACAGGACAGAATCCAATGGGTTCAGACGAGAATTATAAGCACCATATCGATTCAGAAGGAGTCGCTACGCTAGGTTTGGAGTATTTCATTGATCAAGCTAAAATCGAATTCTGGAGCTATGTTGCGGAAGGTGTATTTGGCCTTTCGATGCTCCAAGCAACCGGAAATATTAAAGCGGAATCAGGACCACAGCTTTTGTGGGGAATTCAAGGGCTCTATGAGTCAGCAATAGGTAATGGGGGAAATGAAAACCCTGAAAAAGCTTATATTTTACCCAGTGAACATACCTATGGTTTTGGTCTAAGAGGAGGGTTGAAATGGACTCATAGTGAGTTGACTTTGAATTTTCTCAAGATTTCTGATCAGGGGAGGTTTTTGTTTCCCAGAGAATGGGGGAGGGAACAATTCTTTGTTAGTCTTCCCCGAGAACGGTTCGAAGGTCTTGGAGGAGTCGATGTGAAAATGATCCAGTTTGATCAAAAAGTGATTCAAGACAAGCTGAAAATTGGTTTTGGCTTTTCTTATGTGGACAATCCAGATCAGAATAATTTACGTCTAAATAAATATGGCATACCGGATTATTATCAAGTTTCTGGTCTTTTCGATTATCGTTTTATAGGATTCTTTCAAGGGTTAGATCTTCAACTCTTAGTTGTAGGGAAAAAAGAAGGTCCAGGTCAGGAAATCGCTCTTGAAAACATGATAAACAGAGTAAATATGATAAACTATAGTTTAATTATTGATTACAGATTTTAACAATTGAAATAACTAACATATGAATGAATTTATTGAATGGTTAACCCAACCATGGCCATGGTACGTTGCCGGTCCGATGATCGGTTTGACCGTACCTGCATTGCTGATTCTAGGGAATAAAACCTTCGGCGTATCGTCCTCATTGAGGCATGTATGCGCTATGTGCGTACCCTCAGGGATCCCTTTTTTCACTTATAACTGGAGAAAAGAAACTTGGAATTTGGTTTTTGTTTTAGGGATTTTGATTGGGGGTTTTATAGCGACCAGTTTTATTTCTAATCCGAATGAAATTGTGATTGCATCAGGAACTCAGCAAGAGCTAGCTGCACTAGGCATTACAGATTTTTCAGGTTTGATGCCTTCGGATATTTTCTCATGGGAGAATCTGTTTACTGGAAAAGGACTGCTTTTCTTAGTTTTTGGGGGATTTTTGGTTGGGTTCGGAACCCGCTATGCAGGTGGGTGTACCTCAGGACATGCGATTATGGGAATCAGTTCGCTTCAGTGGCCATCATTAGTTGCAACGATTTCTTTTATGATCGGAGGATTTCTAATGACCCATGTGTTTTTAGAACCATTAATGAAACTTGTAGGATTTTAATTACTGACATATGAAAATATTAGAAAAAGAGACAGAAGAATTCGTATGTGATGCACCGAATGCCCAGGTTACTGGCGAGAAGGGTTTTGCACTTGTTAAATATTTGATTTTGGGAATTCTTTTTGGGATCATATTTGTGAAAGCAGAAATCATCTCTTGGTTTAGAATTCAAGAAATGTTCCGTTTGACTTCTTTTCACATGTATGGGGTGATAGGATCTGCCATTGTGACCGGTATTATTTCTATACAACTCATCAAAAGACTTAACATCAAGTCAATCTCTGGTGAGACGATCATTATTCCAAATAAGGAATTTAGAAAAGGTCAGATTTATGGTGGATTGATTTTCGGACTAGGTTGGGCATTGACTGGGGCATGTCCTGGGCCATTGTTTGCACAAATCGGAAGCGGTTTTACTGTAATTATTGTAACTCTTTTGTCTGCATTAGCAGGCACATGGGTTTATGGTCGATTTGCAGATAAATTACCAAACTAAGTAAAAAAATAAAATTCAAAAAAGCCGCTTTCTGCATAGGAAGTGGCTTTTTTCAATTAAATACTTTTTTGATAATAACTCGTATCAGAAAAATTATTGAGGCGATGATCACCCCTACGATTACAAATTCCATTGGGCTATTTTCCTGTGAAAACCCAATTTATACAAAATAGTTTCTTGGGTCCAAGAAAAGGTATTCAGGGTTTTGATGTAATCTTCTTTACTTTTGGATGCTTTAAACCTATTTTGACTTATGAATTCTCTTTCCAAAAGAAGAATTGCGCTGGGAAGCATGTTTTTTTTCGTAGGCCTATGCTTCTCGAGCTGGGCAGCTCGAATTCCAGACATTCAGGCTAAATTCCAGCTTTCTGAAGGCCAATTAGGAACATTGCTTTTGTTTCTACCACTTGGATCTGTGATTGGATTACCAATTGCAGGTTGGTCGGTTCACCAATTTGGCAGCAGAAGAGTCATTATGATCGGAAGTTTTGCATATGCGATGACCTTGCCATTGATAGGTTTGGCTCCTACCACTTGGTTGATAATCCCAGTGCTGATTCTTTATGGTATGCTTGGAAATATCATGAATATCTCTTTGAATACCCAAGCGCTTAATCTGGAAGACAAAATGGGTAAAAGTATCTTAGCTTCTTTTCATGGGCTTTGGTCTATGGCAGGATTTAC
>JAFMBQ010000640.1 GCA_017858365.1 Algoriphagus sp.
TCATTTCTTCCTGTTCCAAAAAAGTAATCCCCTATCAAGGCGATGGGAAAATGGGAGACTTTAGTCCCTTGTACGCCTCTTATGATTATTTGAATGCCAAGGCGAAAATTGTCATTGAAGAAGAATCTGGAAAAATTACCCGAGGAAGTCTAAATCTCCGGGCTAAAAAAGACAGTATATTATGGTTTACCGTCTCCCCCGGAATGGGAATGGAGGCAGTTCGTGGATTGATCACCCAAGATAAAATCATGATCAAAGATCGAATTGGAAAAGAAGATGTGAACCTTTCGTTTAATGAGTTTGATTCCGTATTTGGATTAAAGTTATCGCTGGAATTATTTCAAAATCTCCTTTGGGCAAATCCCCCACACCGCATCGATTACGAAGATCGATTGGTCCGGGTAGGAAAGGTATTTGAGGTAACCCAAGTACGAAATCAAGTTAGGTATTTCAGCAAGGTTCAAGAAAGTCATGGCAAAGTGATCGAGTCAGTAAGTAACTCTCTAGACGATCGTGGCTCTTTGCTGGCAAGTTTTTCTGGCTTTCAAGAAGTAGATTCTCAGCCTTTCCCAATTGGAGTGTTGATCAAGTTAGCTTATCAACTTCCAGAAGGAGGCCAAAACACAATAATCAATATCGAATGGACTAGCATTGAGCCTTTTTCTGATCCGTTGAATTTCCCTTTCAAATTCTAAGCTAATGTTCCGCAAGTTTATATTAGTTGCATTTTTTATAGCTGGATTGTTTTCGCTCCAAGGAGGAGAACTAAGTGCTCAAACAAAAAAATCCAGAGAAGAACTTGAGCGCGAGAAAGCTGCGGTTCAAGAACGACTCAAAGAGTTTGATGCAATCTTGCGTAAGACAACAGCGATTAAAAAAAATACGATCGGGGAATTAAATGCAATCACTAGGCAATTTCAAACTCAAACCCGGCTGGTAAATACCCTAGATCGGGAAGTAAAATTGATTAACCAAGAAATCAATGAAACCGAATCGAAAATCAGCTCTTTAGAAGCTGAATTGATAGATTTAAAAGCGGAATATGGTCGAATGATCTACAATGCGTCGAAATTGAATCGAGGTCTTTCGATTGTGGCATTTGTATTCAGTTCGGGTAACTTTAATCAGTTGTATGCCCGTCTCATGTATCTGAAGCAATACACCGACAGTAGAAAGCAGCAAGCAATTCAAATCGGAAAACTTAGTCAGGAGCTAGCTGATCAACGGATTACCCTAGATCAGCGAAAATCTGAAAAAGTGAAAGTTTTGTCTGAAGAACAAAAAGAGCGGCAAGAGCTAGATCGTCTCAAGCAAACTCAGCAAGGAGTAGTCAATACCTTATCCAAGAAAGAGCGAGAGATCAAAGGTCAAATCACAGCTACCAAAAAGCAGCAAGACCAATTAAATCGAATGATCAAGCAAGTGATCGAAGATGAGATCAGACGCGCAGAGGCTGCGGCCAGAAAAGATAATAGCACTACCACAAAATCTGCTGGAACGAGTATGCCAATGACGCCTGAGGCAGCAGCGCTCTCCAGTTCATTTGCGGGAAATAAGGGAAGATTACCTTGGCCAGTGGAGACGGGATTCATCTCCCAGCGGTACGGAACCTACCCCCATCCCACCCTGAAGGGAATCACAATGGAAAATGACGGAATCGACATTCGAACTCAGCCCAACTCAAATGTGAGGACAGTCTTTGACGGAACGGTAACCAAAATAACGACTATGCCAGGCTATGGAGGCACAGTCATCATCAAGCATGGGGAATATTATACCATGTATAGCAAGCTAAAAACCATCTCTGTAAAATCAGGTCAAAAAGTGAGTGCAAAAGATGTAATTGGATTAGTAGCTACAGGTCCTGATGGAGAAGCCGAGGTACATTTCCAAACGTGGAAAGGACTATCGGTCATGGATCCGAGCACTTGGATTACATCCAAATAGCAATAAGATTCGTATATTCATAAAAAAGAGGATCTGCTTTGCGATAGCCAATGACAGTTCTATCTTTGTTATCTAATTTACCTTTAAACAACACCATTATGTCAACATTAGGTTTTATTCAAAATATGGGTCCCGGCTCAATGATCTTGATCGTTTTGGTCATCCTCCTTTTGTTCGGTGCAAAACGAATCCCTGAACTTGCCAAAGGCTTAGGCCGCGGAATAAGAGAATTCAAAGATGCCACTAAGGATATTCAGAACGACCTCGAAGAGGGTATGAAAGACAAGAAAAAATAATCCTTTAAGCCAATCCCATTGGAAAGATTTAGTTCTTTCGACGAAATCAAAAAATCGCTCGAAAAAAAAGAGGCTAGCTGTAAAGCTATTGTCTCACATTATTTACAAAACATTCAGACGAAGGCGCATCTCAACGCCTTCGTCGAAGTTTATGAGCAGTCTGCTTTAGCTCATGCTGATCAAGTAGATGAAAAAATCGCACAAGGGAGAGCTGGAAAATTAGCTGGAATGGTCATCGGAATTAAAGATGTCCTCTGCTACAAAGACCACGAAGCAAATGCTTCATCCAAAATATTAAAAGGCTTTCAATCCCAAATCACCACTACTGCTATTCAGCGTCTTATCGATGAGGATGCTATAATTCTAGGCAGGTTGAATTGTGACGAGTTTGGAATGGGTAGTTCCAATGAA
>JAFMBQ010000641.1 GCA_017858365.1 Algoriphagus sp.
ATCATCCAAATTTTATCTGGGCGATCACTCCTGAAGATATTATGGCCTTGGATGGAGAGCGATTTTTTGAAGTGTACAACGGGCACCCTATGGTGAATAATTATGGGGATTCGCTGCGGCCAAGTATGGAAGTGCTTTGGGATAAAGTTCAAGTAGCTTATTTGGCAGATGGCAAGCCACTTCTCTATGGATTAGCAGTTGATGATGCGCATAACTATCACGTATTCGATCAAGTGAGCAGTAATCCCGGACGAGGTTGGGTAATGGTTTTGGCTGAAGATTTAAGCCCAAGTTCTTTAATTGAAGCCATGGAAAAAGGAGATTTCTATTCGACAACAGGAGTTACTTTAAGCGCTATTGATTTTGATGGCGAAATATTATCTATTGAAGTAGAACCTGAGGAAGGTATTACTTATGCCATTCAATTTTTTGGAACCAAAAAATCAGAGCCAACTTTAAGTGGTGTTTTATTGAAAGAGGAGCAGGGTGAAAGTTCATCTTACACTTTGCAGGAGAATGATATGTATGTTCGTGCCAAAATTATCTCTTCTAAACTAAAAGAAAATCCTTATCAAATTGGAGATAAGGAAGTGGCTTGGACTCAGCCGGCCTTGAAAAAATAATTTCTTTTCGCTGCGACCTTACCTATACAAAGGCTGACTTAAATTTGAACATGCAATCCCGCCCTTATTCTTACCTTTTTTCAATCAGTTATTTTGGAGCTCGCTACAAAGGCTGGGCCCCACAGCCGAACCAGCCGACAGTTCAAAAGCGACTCGAACGAGTCATTAGACATGTGCTTGGTCATGAGGATTTTTCTTTGATCGGAGCAAGTCGGACCGATTCAGGGGTTTCCTGCCTTGGTGGCTTTGTTCAGGCGTTTTTAAGGGAGAAAGTTTCTGTGGATCAATTTTTTCCTGAATTGAATACTCACTTGCCCGATGACATTCGTCTGAATAGCGTAGAGGAAGTGCCCCTGACTTTTAATTTGATTCAAGCTGTTAGGCAAAAAACCTATCGTTATTATTTTTCCAATGAAGCGAGTTTTCACCCTTTTGCTTCCGCATTTCTCGTGAATGTCCCAATTTCGCTTGACTTTGACTTAATGAAAGAAGCCGCGAAGCTTTTTGAAGGACGTTATGATTTTAAGGCTTTTTGCAAACCTTCAGAAAACAAAACTGATTACACGAGAGAAGTTCTTTCTGCGGGCATTTATTCCTCAAATGAATTTTTAGGGGCTTTCTTTCCAACGAAAATCCACTATTTTGAAGTTACCGGGAAAGGTTTTCTCCATCATCAAGTTCGAAAGCTGATGACTGCACTTTGGGAAGTTTCAAATGGAAATTGGAAGCTAGCGGATATTTCTAATCGACTGGCAAATCCTAATTCAGATTGGGAGCAAATTCCTCCTGCACCTTCCAACGGACTGATTCTCTGGAAAACAGAAATAGAAATGTAGGATATAAGTTTAAGACATGAAATTTTTCCATTAAACCTTATATCCTACTTCTAAAATCATACATTTTTAGGTTCTGGGTGCACATAAGGAGCACGATATGGTCTTCGTAGTTTGGTGGTGGCTTCGGGATCTCCAATTACGGTCATGGTTTTCGGATCGTACTTCAATGTTCGGCCACCAAGATCCATGGAGATATTTGCCAAAATACAAGATGCAGTTGAAATATGACCTTCTTGGATATCAGCGATCGGGAGCGTGTCCTTTTCGATAGAATTCAACCAGTCTTTCATATGCAATCGAGTAGCCGGAGCAGCATTGAGTTCGATTCGCTCTTCTGTCACATCTTCAGGGAATTGCTCTTCTTCAAGTACAAGATCAAAATGAATCGGCTGTTTATCATCACCATAAGGAATGAAATCGGCTTGCATCGTGCTACCCGCCAAATAACCATGTTCACCAAAAATCTTAAAGGCCCAAGGGTAGTCTTTATCTACAGGATTGCCCCAAGTACGATGCTGCCAAACCACGTTTAATTCTGGATATTGAAAGATTGCAGTCTGGGTATCGGAAATATTAGATTTTCCTTCTTTCTGTACATAGATTCCACCTGATGATGTGATCTGGGTTGGCCAACCTAGTTTTAGCATCCAGCGTACGGTGTCCAGCATGTGGACACACATATCGCCTGTGATTCCATTGCCATATTCAATAAAAGTTCTCCACCATCTGATATGCGGAAGACCATCATAAGGTCTCAAAGGAGCGGGGCCAGTCCAAAGGTCATAATTGAAAAAAGAAGGTACAGGCTCCACCGCCGGATTGCCATTGGCGCGCATGTGGAAATAACAACAGATTTCAGCATGTGAGATTTTGCCCAAAAGCCCTTTGTCAATGACTTCTTTTTTGGCGGTAATAAGATGTGGAGTGCTCTTTCGCTGCGTGCCTACTTGTACTTTTTTGTTATATTTTCTGGCTGCTGCCAAGATTGCCTCGCCCTCTATTACATCCACAGAAATTGGTTTTTGGAGATATACATGGGCACCAGATTTAAGAGCATCGATTGCCATCAGAGCATGCCAATGATCCGGAGAGCCAATTAAGACATACTCTGGCTGAGTATCCGCAAGTAATTTTTTATAATCCTCGAAAAGTGGAGGGACTTTACCTGATTTCTGACGCTCAGAAACTAAC
>JAFMBQ010000642.1 GCA_017858365.1 Algoriphagus sp.
CATGATCGGGGAACTGTGCCCCATCCCAAGTTTCGGTGGTATGACAAGTCGCACAGTCCTGAGAGAAACCTAAAGCCTGATGGTCGGGATTAGCCGCTGCAGTATAATCGGGCTGATGACAGGAAATACAATCGGGTGATGCTGCCGCAAAGTTGTTGGTATCGTGACATGCCGCACAATCGTTGATGGCATGTCCTCCTGTTAGAGGGAAGAAATCATGGTCAGGGAACTGTGCCCCATCCCAAGTTTCGGTGGTATGACAAGTCGCACAATCTTGAGAGAAACCTAAAGCCTGATGATCAGGATTAGCCGCCCCGATATAATCGGGCTGATGACAGGAAATACAATCGGGTGATGCTGCTGCAAAGTTGTTGGTATCGTGACAAGCTGCACAATCGTTGATGGCATGTCCTCCGGTAAGTGGGAAGCTAAGATGAAAGTCGCCTGTGCCCCATTGCACATCTGAATCAAGGTGACATTCAATACAATTGGTAGAAAATCCCGCTTCGGTGTGATTCGGATTTTCCGCTTCCAAGAAATCTGTCTGATGACAGGAAATACAATCATTGCCAATTCTATCCCACCGAAGGTTGTTGTCGGAAACATGGCAATTTTCACAGGAGATGATTTGATGCTGCCCTACTAGGGGGAATCCGTTTTGCTCATGGATATTTTGGATATCCAGCTGTTGCCAAGTGTTTTCATTATGGCACCTTGCACAATCCGGTCCTACCGAATTCATATGTACATCTTGGTGACAAGAAACGCAATTGGAGTTTTCTATCTTGAAATCTAAGGTTTGGTGACAGTCAGTACAGGTAATATAGATATGGCTTCCCTGAAGCAGGAATTCAGTGGAATCGTGGGAAAAGCCATTCTCAATTTTCTGAAAATCCCAATCCCCGACGGTATGACACTCCTTGCAGTCTATAGTAAGTTTTCTTCCATGGGGATTTTGTGCAAATCCCCAAAAGGTGGAAAGAAACAGAAGACCGACAAGGAATATTTTTTTCATTGACTTGGCCTTTAATCAATGGGGAATGTCTTTTTATGAAAGTACTTTTTATATTTCAAAAAGGCAGCCAAACTGATGAGAATCAGTGAAATAACAGCGTAATATACCCAGTTTGGAATTGGCACAGGGTCACCGGCAGCATAGGAATGGAGTCCTGATAGGTAGTAATTTACCCCGAAATAGGTCATTATGATGGACGAAAGGCCAAATAGGGTAGCTACGTTGTACGCAAAAATCCCCCTCAATCCAGGAATTAACCTCATGTGAAGGATAAATGCATATACAAGAATAGAGACTAGAGCCCATGTTTCTTTTGCATCCCATCCCCAGTATCTTCCCCAGGATTCATTCGCCCAAACTCCTCCTAGGTAGGTTCCGACAGATAGCATCACAATTCCTCCAATGAGCGTCATTTCGCTCAGGATGGAGAGTTCATTGATGATTCGTTTGACTTTTGGAGTATTGGTTGAATTACTAAAGGCCATCAGGAGCAAATTGATGAGCCCCATAATGGCACCTAGCATCAAGAAACCATAACTTCCCGCTTCCAAGCTTACGTGAATTGTAAGCCAGTAAGACTTCAAAACTGGCACCAAAGGTGTGATTTCAGGATCCAGATAACTAAGCCAGGCAATCAATAGGACTGTCCCGGATAGGATCATAGTTGCTGCCATTCCTCCTGAAGATTTTTTAGAAAACAGCAAACCTGCTAGGGTGGATGTCCAAGCGATGTAGATCATGGATTCATATCCATTTGACCAAGGTGCTCGCTCGGATACATACCACCTTAGGCTCAATCCGATGGTATGGAAAATAAAAGAGACAAAGGTGATTCCAAATAAGAGGTAGAGCAGTTTGGATAAATTCAAGCTAGGCTTGAAGACTGAAATAAATAGTACTGTCAAAAAAGCTAGTCCTAAAACTGTATTGGTCAAGGCTAGGACTCGAAATATTTGAAGTTTATTTAAAATCAGCTCAGCCTTAATTTGGGTTTCACTAGGAAGAATTTCTGGGCTGTTTTGGCGTTGTGTTATTTTTAATTTTTCCAACAATAGATTAGCCTTCGTGTAATCATTTGTGATTAAAGCTTCATTTAATGCCTGATTGTAAGCGGTGAAAAAGGCTAAGGCTTCGGAATTACCTTGACCTGCTGCACTTGGAGAATACCAATTTTGATTGGGATCATTTTGGATAGGAAATACACGGAGGAATCTCCCAGAGAAAATCATATTTAGGATATTGATCCGTTCATCTACTTTTAGGGCTTCTTTTTCAAAAATGCCCCTGTCTTCCGGTTTCTGATTGTTTACCTCTTGTACTAAGTCTTGAAGTTTGTAGGTGCCATCCTTTTCAAAAAAGTCTCTATAGGAAGCTTTTTGACCTTCGGCTATTTCCAATAAGAGACTGAACCCCTCATGTTTTGCAACTTTAACCACGGGTATACTATACCAATCTTTGGCCCTTAGGTACATGGATAAAATTACTTGATCCGCTGGAAGTTCATTCCAGGATTCCGAACCACTTATTTTTCGAAGCATTTCCAGGCTCAGCGTGTTCATAGGCTTCATTCTCCCCCTAAAATCTTGTACAATGATCTCAGAAAAAACTTTTGCATGATCAGCATCAACGGTAGG
>JAFMBQ010000643.1 GCA_017858365.1 Algoriphagus sp.
GTAGATGCAATATCGATCGCTTTACCTGATCATTGGCATACTCCGATGGCTTTGATGGCCTTGAAAGCAGGCAAACATGTCTATGTAGAGAAACCGGGAAGTCATAATCCTGCCGAAGGCGAATTGCTTTCAAAGGCAACTTCTGCCTATGGAAAAATTGTCCAAATGGGAAATCAGCGAAGGTCTTGGCCACGAGTACAGGAAGCCATTGCCGAACTCCACGGTGGAGTAATCGGCAATGCCTATTATGCCCGTGCCTGGTATACCAATACGCGCCAATCGATTGGTTTTGGAAAAGAAGTCTCAGTTCCCGAATGGCTTGACTTCGAACTTTGGCAAGGACCGGCACCGAGAGCAGCCTTCAAAGACAATCTGATCCACTACAACTGGCATTGGTTCTGGAACTGGGGAACAGGGGAAATCGTCAACAACGGAGTTCACTTTTTGGATTTGGCCCGCTGGGGATTGAATGTGGATTATGCCAAAAAAGCCTACTCAAGCGGCGGTCGCTATCAGTTTAAAGATGATTGGCAGACACCAGATACGCAGATTGCTTCATTTGATTTCGAAGACAACAAAAGCATTCTTTGGGAAGGCAGAAGCTGCAATCGCAGAGGGATCAACGAAATGGGTTCGGGAGTTTCCTTCCACGGGGAAAATGGAACGCTGGAATTACTTGACAATTCCTACAAAATCTACGACAATGCAAACAAGCTTATTAAAAGCGCCGAGCCAACAAGCAATACAGTTGTGGATCAGCGAGGCGCCGGTTTCGATATGGATATTGCGCATTTCACCAATTTCACCAATGCAATTACGAAAGGAGAGAAGCAAATATCTCCCTATCAGGAAATCGTAAAAAGTGTCATGCTTTGCCATTTAGGCAATATTTCTTACCGAACAGGCAGATCCTTGGATATTGACCAGAGTTCAGGAAAGATCTTAAATGACAAAGCCGCCATGAAGCTTTGGGGAAGAGAATACGAAAAAGGCTGGGAACCTAAACTGTAAACGCCATGTCCACCACCAGCCTAGCGCCTGTATCAAAACGTTTAATTTCAATCGATGCATTGAGAGGCTTCGATATGTTAATGATTTGCGGGGCAGATGCTTTTTTTAGTAGTCTTGAAGGAAAGACAAATATGAATTGGCTGAACGAGCTGGCCCTTCAATTTGAGCATCCGGAGTGGATCGGCTTTACTTTCTATGATTTTATTTTCCCGCTCTTTCTATTTATCTCGGGCGTATCCATTCCTTTTTCTTTGAGTAAGGCACTAAAAACTCAGATTCCGAAAAAGGAGATCTACCGAAAAGCCTTGATCCGAATGTTGATTCTGATTGCCTTAGGTATGCTGGATAAAAATGCACCTTTTCCTTTCTTTGACTGGGAACAGATCCGTCTGGGATCTGTGCTTGGAAGAATCGGAATTGCTGGGTTTATCACCACGGTGCTTTACCTGAATTTTGATTCGATGAAGCGGCTGATGATCGTAGGAGCAATTTTACTGGGGTATTATGCGGCAGTTTTCTTGATTCCTGTTCCAGGTTTTGGAGCTGGAGACCTTAGTTTTGAAGGAAATTTAATCGGTTGGTTTGATCGGACTTTCCTACCCGGAAGGTTGCTTCAAGGTCAATTCGATGAATTGGGAATCCTGACCACCTTTCCGGCTATCTGTCTCACAATTTTGGGAGCTTTTGGCGGGGAAATTCTAAAAAAATCCAGCCTTTCTCAACACCAAAAACTCACGCAAGTCCTGCTTACCAGTTTGATTTGTATTGTTATTGCGTTGGTATGGAGCTTTCATTTCCCAATTTTCAAGCGATTGTGGACGAGTTCCTTCATCCTCTTGACTTCTGGAATGTCCTTCCTTTTCCTCGGCATGTTTTACTGGATCATCGATATCCTCAAATTCCAAAAATGGTCCTTCTTCTTCGTGATTGTAGGGATGAACAGTTTGACGATCTACATGATTTACCGCTTTGTCAATTTCAGATATACCTCCAGATTGCTGTTTGAAGGACTTTACAAACCCTTAGGCGAAACTTGGCAACCTGTTATGGAGAGCCTTGGTGCATTGGCCTTGGTTTGGCTATTTCTTTATTTTCTATATAGGAAGAAGATTTTCTTTAAAGTTTAAGGAAGTTGTCGGTTGGCAGTGCAAAACCTTTGAGGTCTTTTTTTGACCTCGAAGGTTTATTAATAAGAGTAAGTTTAATACGAAGGCTTTACATGATTAATAATATAATATTTAATATCAATTACTTATGAGATATTCACGTAGATCATTTATAGAAAAATCATCTGTGCTAGGAGCTGCCGCAAGTCTCAGCACCTTGCCCTTTTCGGTCTTCGCAAATCAGAAAGCAGCTCCCATTAAAATTGGAATTATCGGACTGGACACTTCGCATTCCCCAGCCTTTGCCAAGCTTTTCAACGCAGAAACTCCAAGACCAGAACTGGCGGGTTTCAAAGTGACGGCGGCTTATCCTTATGGTAGCAGGGATATCAAATCCTCTATGGATCGGATCCCTGATTACATTCAGCAAGTCAAAGAATTGGGCGTGGAGATCACGGATTCTATCGAAGCGATGCTGGGAAAAGTCGATGTAGTGCTTTTGGAAACCAATGATGGGAAACCTAGACTTGC
>JAFMBQ010000089.1 GCA_017858365.1 Algoriphagus sp.
CTCACGTGCCGATTTTATTTTATGGATGGAATGTCAAAGCGGGCTCAAGTACTCGATATACAACTATCACTGATATTGCGCCGACCTTATCTATGATGCTCGGCATTAGACTACCTAATGGAGCCACAGGTCAACCGATCCATGAAATAACAAACTAATCAAAATCACTTGATCATAAAAAAGCCTAGAATTGAGAAAATTCTAGGCTTTTTTTTATGCTTGAAGTAATTATTCAGTCCAACTCATAGGATAATTTTTATCCACAAAATCCAATGCATCAGTCGTGATTTCTAAGGATTTGAAGGTGTCAAGCATGACCGCATATTCATTAGTCTCTTTAGCTCCAATGGATTTTTCCACCGTTCCCGGATGAGGACCATGTGGCAAACCGCCCATGTGAATCGTGAATGAACCCCTGTCGATTCCCTTTCGACTCATAAATTCCCCCTCAGCATAATACAACACTTCATCCGAATCAATATTCGAGTGATTATACGGAGCTGGAATTGCTAGAGGATGGTAATCAAAAAGCCTTGGCACAAAAGAACAAATCACAAATCCCCAAGCCTGGAACGTTTGGTGAACTGGTGGTGGCTGATGAATTCGTCCAGTGATTGGCTCGAAATCGTAAATTGATAAGGCGTATGGATACAAATATCCATCCCAACCGACGATGTCCAATGGGCTATGACCGTAGGTATACTGGTGAAGCATCCCTTGTTTTTTGATCTGGATCAGGTAATCACCCTTCTCTTTTTCAATTCTCAATTCGTTAGGTGTACGGATATCTCGCTCACAATAAGGGGAGTTTTCAAGCAATTGCCCCACTTCATTTCTATACCGCTTCACCGTCTCGATCGGCCCCTTGGATTCAATGACCAAAAGTCTCAATGGTCCTTCTTCTTTAAATTCAAATCTGTAAATGGTAGTGCGAGGAATTACGATGTAATCTCCTTTCCGAACTTCCAGCACTCCAAATTGAGAATACATTACCCCCTCGCCGTCGTGGATGTAGATCAGCTCATCTCCGTCTGCATTTTTGAAAAAGTAGTCCATCTTCCGCTTCTTAGGAGTACAGATTCCCATCATCACATCAGAGTTCATCATCAAGATTCGACGAGCACTAAGGTAATCTTCACCTGTGATTCCTACTCCAGAAGTTTTGAGGTGGGTTTGATTCAAGCCATGCGCTTTTGCGATTTGCCAATCAAAAGGCTTTGGATCTCCGATTGACTTGACCTCATTCGGATTATAGATATGATACATGGTGGAGTAGATTCCTGAGAAACCTTTTGAACTCACCAATTCTTCTTTATAAAGACTTCCGTCGGGTTGGCGGAATTGTGTATGCCGCTTGGGAGGGATCGTACCGAGACGATGATAGTATGCCATTTGAGATTGGGTTTATATGCTTCGCTAAAATACGAATAATGATTCAGGTCTAAAATTTCATTTGATTGAATCACTCTCAATTTCTAACCACGAACATCTTGTTAAGTTTTTATAAATTGCTAGCCATGAAAAATCTTCTTCCTATTCTAATCCTTTCTTTCTGCGCAATGCCTGTATTTGCACAACAAAATGCTCCTGCGAAACAAATTTGGGCAGACGAATTTGAGGTTGATGGTACTCCCGACTCCTCTAAATGGGCCTTTAATAGTGGCGACAATGGCTGGGGGAATAATGAGCTTCAATATTACACCAATGAGCTGAGAAATGCCCGCGTGGAAAATGGCTTACTAATTATCGAAGCTCACAAGGATACTAACAGACCTAAAGGCTACACCTCCTCGAGACTGGTTACCAAAGGAAAGGGAACCTGGACCTATGGCTATGTAGAAGTAAAAGCAAAACTTCCTAAAGGTGTAGGCACGTGGCCTGCAATATGGATGCTTTCCGAAACAAGCCCCTATGGAGGCTGGCCAAAAAGCGGTGAAATAGACATTATGGAGCATGTAGGCTTTGACCCAGCCGTAATCCATGGCACGGTACATACTGAGGCTTTCAACCACTCGATCGGTACTGATGTAGGCAAAGTCAAAACTATTGCAGATTTCAACACCGAGTTCCACACCTATGCGATTGATTGGAAAAGGGATAAAATTGACTTTTATATCGATAATGAGTTGTATTTCACTTTTACTAATTCAGAAAAATCCACTGCTGAATGGCCTTTTGATCATCCCTTTCACCTGATCTTGAATCTAGCCGTGGGAGGAAACTGGGGAGGACAAAAAGGAGTAGATCCTTCGATCTGGCCACAGCGGATGGAAATTGACTACGTACGAATTTTTGATAAAAAGCCGGGATCTTGATTTCTCCAACAGACTAGATCCAGCCTAATTTCTCAAACCAGAGGAAAATTAAGATGAGTTAATCCTATTTTTTTTTTGGAATATCTTCTAAAGGTTCTTTATTAGACTCGCAAACTAGTAAGCAAAACAAACAACCGATGCAGGACTCCTTCAGTAAACGAAAAAAAATTAGGGCATTAATCATTATCAGCTTGCTCCTATTATTGATCTACGCGAAGAATCTCATTGAGCGATCGTCTTTTAAAGAAATCAGTAGAGCTTTCTCTGAAGTCTATGATGACAGGCTGGTAGTGAAAGGTTATATTTTCGATATTTCCGAAAAGCTTTTTACGATTCAGGAGCTGGTTGATCACTGTAATATAGACTTTGATTATGGCGACATTATTGAGGAAATCACTAGAAATGAAAATGAAATCCTAGAAATAATTATAGATTTTGAAAAAACCAAACTCACAGAACAAGAGACTGTTTATTTGAGTGACTTTAAAAAAATCATTATAAATGATCTTAATATCAAGAGCTATGAGCTGCTCTTCACAGATTCATCGGGAGTCAATATTACACAGGTCAAACTTTACGACTCCAAAATCTCTCGGGCTCGAAAAGACCTTGAAGACCTATCGGATATTCAATTGGTAGAAGGTGAGAAATTGGTTGGAAAAGCAAAATCCCTCATTAATAAATCACAAATCTGGGCGCAGTTCGAAGTGGCACTCTTAGTCTTAATTCTACTTGTACTTTACTTGTTGCTTTTCAAAAACTTCAGCTCAAAAGACGCAACCGATCAGTAAAATTTTCAAGATTCTCTCAAAAATTTTAGGATAAAAAAGGCCTGCTTCACTATGAAGCAGGCCTTTTTGTTTGGATTTGAATTATCCTAAATCGCGTAGGCTTTGTCTGCCGCGCTCCAAGGAATACATGGATCAAATTTGCCCGGAACCTCCACATAATTTAATGCTTGGGTCGCTCCGATCTCTGAAGTGAAATAACCCAAAACTGTCAAGTCTCTCAACATATTGACCACTGCAGCTTCTTCTCCCTTGCTAGTTTTGAATTGCTCATTCATGCCATTTAAATAGGCCAATCGATCCTCTTGTGAAGCTTCAACGAAGTCAGAACCATTAGTCGATTTAAAGTCCTTACGAATCATATTCAACCCATCAACAAATGTTTTCTGTTGATCTGCATCATACGTATCTTGGACCATCATCACCATAAAGGCGCCAATTCCTGTTGCTTTCGCTCCTGGCGTATCCGTCTCTGGAATTATGGTATCTCCTATTTCATCTAAAAAAGCAATATCCTCAGGACTGAAGTTTAGACCTTCGATTTGATACTCAGGCGCACAACCTGTCAAAATAGCCGTAGCACCGACCATCGTACCTCCCATCATTACCATGACGCTTTTCAACGCGTCTCTTCTATTCATAGTCATAGTCTTGTCTTTTTTAGATTAAAGGTTTCGCTTCTTCAATTCTTCTACTGCAAATGCCGCAGCTCTAGCTGTCAGCGCCATATAAGTCAAGGAAGGATTCTGTGCTGCTGCAGAAGTCATACATGCTCCATCAGTCACAAATACATTCTTCGCGTCCCATACTTGGTTATTACCATTCAATACCGAGGTTTTTGGATCTCTTCCCATTCGGGCAGTTCCCATCTCGTGTATACCCTGACCAAAAGTATAGCCAGAATCATAAGTTTTGACATTTTTAAACCCAGCTACTTCCAACATCTCGGCTGCATCAGCCATCATGTCTTTTCGCATGCTGATTTCATTTTCTTTGATCTCTGCATCCATGACCAAGGCTTCCATTCCCCACTTATCCTTCACCGTATCGCTCAACTTGATTAAGTTGTCATGATAGGGTAGAATCTCTCCGAAAGCAGTAAAGCCAGCACTCCAAGGTCCTGGAGCTGTCAAAGCTTCCTTCATAGGCGCACCAAAATTCAATTCAGCCACATCTCTATTCCAACCGCTTCTGCTGGCAGCCCCTTGATAACCAAATCCCCTTAGATAATCCCGCTTTTCACCGTCAAGGTTCCTGAATCTTGGGATATAAAGTCCTGTTGGACGTCTTCCGAAGTAATACTTGTCTTCGTAGCCATCCATCTGACCATTCGCTCCAAGCCTAAAGTGGTGATCCATTACGTTGTGACCTAGTTCTCCAGAACTTGATCCTAATCCTCCAGGCCAAATATCAGTAGCCGATCTCATAAGGATTGCCGAAGAGTTAAATGAGGATGCACAGAGGAAAATGATTTTCGCATCATATTCTACCGTCTGATTTGTTTCCGCATCTAAGACTTCTACTCCAGTAGCTTTCTGGGTATCCTTGTCATAAATAAGTTTTCTTACAATCGACCAAGGTCTCAAGGTTAAGTTACCAGTAGCTACAGCTGCAGGTAATGTAGATGCTTGAGTACTGAAATACCCTCCAAAAGGACAGCCCAAAGAGCATTTGTTTCGATACTGACAGCCCGGGCGTCCTGGAAGTGGCTGCGTAATGTTAGCAGGGCGACCTATGGTCCAAGTCCGAGCTCCTTTATAATGTTCTTTGATTCGAGCGGCGGCATCTTTTTCCACACAATTCATAGGCATAGGTGGCTGAAACTCCCCATCTGGAAGGATCGCTAAGTTATCTTTTGAACCAGAAACTCCAGCAAACTTCTCCACATAGCTATACCAAGGCGCTACATCCTTATAGCGGATCGGCCAATCTACTGCGATTCCTTCTTTGGCATTTGCCTCAAAATCAACATCCGCCCATCGGTAAGATTGACGCCCCCATAATAATGAGCGACCTCCAACTTGATACCCTCTGAACCAAGTAAAGGGCTTTTCCTCCACATAAGGTGATTCGTCCTCATGTGCCCACCAATCTAGGTTAAGCTCATTTAACACGTAATCTCTTCTGAGATTTGGGTGATTCTCAAGCTGCTCTTGAGTCCTTTTCCCTCTATGCGGCACCTCCCAAGGCGGGAGAGTTGCAGACTTATAATCTTTGATGTGTTCCACATTCGGACCACGCTCGAGAAGCAATACTTTCAGTCCCTTCTCAGTCAGCTCCTTAGCGGCCCAGCCGCCGCTAATTCCCGACCCTACAACAATTGCATCATACGATTGATTTGCCATAAATTGGTTTTTTGGTTTGTTAAAATTTATACATCACAGACCGCTACGGCCTGAGCTAATGAACCCATTTTATCCGCAGATTTTGGAATAAACTCGTGAGAGACATATCCTTTATATCCTGAATCCACGATCGCCTGCATAATCGGCGTATAGTTAATTTCTTGATTTTCGTCCAACTCATTCCTTCCAGGATTACCCGCGGTATGATAATGACCAAAATATTGGTGATTTGTTCGAATGCTTCTAATAAGGTCTCCTTCATCGATTTGCATATGGTAGATATCGAAAAGCAGTTTAAAGTTTTCGCTACCTATTCGCTTACAGAGCTCCACTCCCCACGCAGATTTATCGCAGAGGTAGTCTTTGTGATCCACTCGACTATTTAGAAGCTCCATTTGAACGATTACGCCATGCTTTTCAGCTATCGGAATAATCCGCTCCAATCCAGCTTGACAGTTTTTCAGTCCAGTCTCATCATCCATTCCTCTTCGATTGCCTGAGAAGCAGATGAGATTGGTATATCCAGCTTGAGCGACTAGGGGAATTATTTCAGCGTAATTTTTTTCTAATTGATCATGAAATTTAGTTTCTCCAAATCCATCCACTAAGCTGATCTCAGCCCCATTGCACATAGAAGAGTGAATCCCATGTTTTTTAAGGATTTCCCAATTATCAGGTCCAATCAGGTCAATTCCTTTGATACCGATTTTCTTTACTTCTACACAAAGCTCTTCGAGCGTATAATCACGAAAACACCATGCACAAACTCCATGATTAATGTTTCCTTTGAGCATTTTTGGCTTTTCTTTCTTAAAATCCAGGGAAGTTAAAGCGCCGAAAGCTGCTCCTCCTAGGAGAACTTTCTTGAAGGAATCTCTCCTTCCAGTGTCAATAGGTTTGGTCATGAGGGTTTATTGAGGTGAGTTAATTTTCTCTTTCTTGAAAAGAGCCATGAAAAATAGTAAAACCATTACAGAAATACCAGAAGGAATCAACCAAATTGATTTCCAGTCGTGATTAGCGGTTGAATCAAAGAAGTGATTGGAAATCAATCCCGCCGCCCAAAAGCCGATTAGCATTCCTATTCCATAGGTTGCCAAGGTGATTAATCCTTGTGCTGATGATTTGAATTTGGCGCCAGCATGAGAATCGGTGTAAATCTGCCCGCTTACAAAAAAGAAATCATAACATACTCCATGTAGAAGAATCCCTACCAACAGCATCCAGACACCTTCGTCGGCATTGCCAAAGGCAAAAAAAACATAGCGTAAAGCCCAGGCTAGCATGGCAAGGATCAAGGTCTTCTTAATCCCAAATCGCGTAAAGAATATGGGTAAGGCAAGCATAAAGAGCACCTCCGAAACCTGTCCTAAGGCAATTTTTCCGGTAGAGTTTTCAACCCCAATTTCAGTCAGGAAAGGACTGACATTTTGATAATAAAATGCCAAGGGAATACAAATCAAAATCGATGAAATAAAGAATATGGCGAAATTTCGGTGCTTAAGGAGTGCTAAAGCATCCAATCCCATGATTTCTGAAAACTTAATCTTCCCAACTGATTTAGCTTGTGGGGGAGTTTGGGGAAGGCTAAAACTGAAAAACCCCAATATCAAAGAAACAATCGCTGCCATCAGCCAGGTATTTCGAAGCAGGCCTTCTTTCAATCCTTCTTGGCTATCCCAAGCAAAAAAGCTGATTAACAATCCAGCAGTAATCCATCCAATTGTACCCCAAACTCGGATCACTGAAAATTCCTTTGCAGGGTCCTTCATTTGATTAAAGGAAATTGAATTAACTAAAGCGAGTGTAGGCATGAAAAGAATCATGTAAGCCAGCAGAAAAGGAAAAAAACTACTGAAATCTGTAGAATTGTACATTATGTACATCAGCACAGCTCCAATCAA
This sequence comes from Algoriphagus sp., assembly GCA_017858365.1. Taxonomy (GTDB): domain Bacteria; phylum Bacteroidota; class Bacteroidia; order Cytophagales; family Cyclobacteriaceae; genus Algoriphagus. Next base: position 7,353 of record JAFMBQ010000089.1, read on the forward strand.
GTGAATCACTCCCAAAATTCGCTGTGCATGAAAATATCGGTCAGCAATCAATCCCACTATAAAAGGCGCGATGATTGCCCCGAATGACTGGGTAGAAAATGCCAATGAGATATCTTGATCCTTAGCCAAAAGATTAGTACCTAAAAAAGTCCCCATAGTCACATACCATGATCCCCAGACAAAAAACTCCAGAAACATCATGAGTGAAAGGCGGGACTTAATAGCTAGATTCATTACAAAGAGTTAGGAGTAAATTAGGAGTTAAATCCTCCCAAAGTTTAGATTTTGGGCTTTTTGCTGTATTTTAAGCAGTTCATTTGACTTTGTGAAGAAAGAAGCGAAATAATTTTGTAAAAGCCACTCATAACGCACTGAAGCTATTAAAAAATTATTGGTTCGATTCATTGAATTTTAGATGAAGTTTGCGGTAGAAATCAATTATTTCAAGATTTAAAACTAGAAAAAAGTCGTTTTAACTATGTCAACACCCAAAAAATTGAAGCTCGGATTAATAGGCGGCGGACCCGGATCCTTTATTGGTGCCATCCATTTAAATGGAGCACTGATGGACGGGATGTTTGAGCTTGCTGCTGGGGCTTTTAGCTCTAATCCAGAAAAGTCTAAACTTCGTGGTGAGGAATTGATGCTTGACCCATCACGCGTATATGGCAGCTACGATGAGCTGTTTGAAAAAGAACTTCTACTTCCAAAATCTGAAAGAATTGATGTAGTAGTCATCGTGACACCAAACAATGTGCACTATGACCCTACGGTCAAAGCCCTCCAAAAAGGCTTTCACGTGGTGTTAGACAAACCATTGACGCTGAATTATGAGGAAGCGAAATCGTTATATGCTATTGTGAAAGCATCAAATCAACGCTTTTTATTAACCCATACCTACTCTGGCTATCCCATGATCAAGCAAGCCAAGCAGATGATCGCCGAAGGGAAAATTGGAAAAGTCCGTAAAGTATACGTGGAATATCCTCAAGGTTGGCTTTATAAGCTTTTGGAAACAGAGGATAACAAACAAGCACAATGGCGAACCGATCCTAAAAGAAATGGGCTGGCAGGATGCATGGGTGATATTGGGACGCATGCCTTTCATATGGCGGAATATGTCACGGGAGAAAAAGTTTCCCAAATCTGTGCTGATCTCTACATCAAAATTCCTGGACGTCCAATCGATGACGACGGGGTTGTCTTGATGCGTTTTGAAAATGGAGCTTCAGGAGTCCTTATGGCTTCTCAAACAGATACGGGTGCGGAGAATAATCTGAAAGTCAGAATCTATGGCGAAAAAGGTGGACTAGAATGGCAGCAAGAGGACAATAATACGCTTCTTGTTCGCTGGCCTGATGGCCCAGATCAAGTTTATCGGGCTGGAACAGGCTATTTAGGCTCATTAGCGCAAGAAAACACCAGAACTCCAGCCGGCCATCCTGAAGGCTATGTGGAAGCATTTGCAAATCTCTATCGAAATTTTGCCCGATGCATTTATGCAGACCAAGCTGGACAAAAGCCAAAAGAGGAATGGGAAGATTACCCGGGAGTCGAAGATGGAATCCGGGGAATGGCATTCATTGAACATGTTTTGAAAAGCACTGTTTCAGAATTGAAATGGACTCCCTTCACCGTAGAAAAGTAATAATTAAACCTATAACCTAAACTATTCATGAAAACGATTAAAGGCCCAGCAATTTTCCTAGCTCAATTTGCTGACGATGCGGCTCCTTTCAATAATCTTAAAAACATTTGTGCCTACATGGCGGATCTTGGTTATAAGGGTGTTCAAATCCCATCTTGGGACCCTAGAATGATCGATCTGCAAAAGGCTGCTGAAAGTAAGATCTATGCAGATGAGATCGCTGGAATAGTGAAAGAATCCGGAATGGAGATCACTGAACTTTCTACTCATTTACAAGGACAGCTAGTGGCGGTCAATCCGGCATATAATGAGTTATTTGATGGATTCGCTCCAGCTAACTTGAAAGGGGATCTGAAAGGAAAGTCTGAATGGGCAACACAACAATTGAAATATGCAGCAAAGGCTTCCAGCAATTTAGGCTTGAACGCTCACGCTACTTTTTCCGGAGCTTTAATGTGGCATACGGTATATCCTTGGCCACAGCGACCCGCAGGTCTAGTAGAAACAGGTTTCACTGAACTGGCTAGGCGATGGCTACCGATTCTAAATGAATTTGATTCCTATGGCGTGGATGTTTGCTACGAACTCCATCCTGGTGAGGACCTTCATGACGGGATTACCTTTGAAATGTTCCTTGATAAGGTTGGCGGACACAAGCGTGCTAATATCCTATATGATCCGAGTCACTTTGTCTTGCAATGTTTAGACTATTTACAGTTTATCGATTTCTATCATGATCGAATCAAAATGTTCCATGTCAAAGACGCTGAATTTAACCCAACAGGAAAACAAGGAGTCTATGGCGGCTATCAAGGATGGGTAGAGCGAGCTGGTAGATTTAGATCATTAGGCGACGGACAGGTTGATTTTGGGGGAATTTTTAGCAAACTTTCTCAGTATAATTACGATGGCTGGGCCGTTCTAGAATGGGAGTGCGCGATCAAACATCCAGAACAAGGTGCGGCAGAAGGTGCACCGTTTATTGATTCGCATATCATCCGAGTGACAGAAAAGGCATTCGATGATTTCGCTGGAACTGGGGCGGACGAAGCATTTAACAAAAAAATATTAGGCATTTAAAACTCAAAAAATAGACAACAAATGAAAATGAACAAATCTTTAAATTTTGGAATGATCGCATTAGTCGGTTTGACTTTTGCGTGTGGCGGAGGGGAAACAAAAACAGAAACTGTAGCTGAGGAAGTAGTTGCAGCTCCTGTGAAGGAGATGTCCTTAGAAGAGAAATACCAAAATGATCCGGTATACATCAAGGGACTCGAGAAAGTAAAAGCATCTGATTGTTTGTCTTGTCATATGGTAGCACGAAAGATCGTAGGTCCATCCTATGCTGAGGTTGCGGCTAAATATGAAAGTACGGAAGAGAATATCAATATGCTCGCTCAAAAAGTGATCAATGGCGGTGTAGGTACGTGGGGTGAAGTACCAATGCCAGCCCATCTAAGTCTTAGTGAAGAAGACGCCAAGGATATGGTGAGATATGTATTACTGTTAAAAAAGTAAATAATGAAGAAAAGTCAATTAATATTAGCCGCACTTGTAAGCCTTTTATTTTCTTGCTCCGGTGAAAAAGAAACCGAAGTAGAGGAAATAACTATGGAAGCACCAACTGAATCTGAGTGGATCAGTTTGTTCGATGGGCAATCATTTAGCGGATGGCATAAATACGGTGGAGGAGAAGTCGGGAAAGCTTGGAAAATCGAAGATGGAGCCATCTACCTAGACGCAGTTAACAAAGATGGCTGGCAGACTGGGGATGGTGGTGATATTGTGACAGACGAAGAATTTGAGAATTTTCATTTGAAGTATGAGTGGAAAATTAGCCAAAATGGAAATAGTGGTGTCATATTCTTGATCAATGAAACACCGGAATACCAGTATCCATGGCATACCGGTCCCGAGATGCAAGTTCTGGATAACGCAGGTCATCCAGATGCTAAAATCATCAGCCATAGAGCAGGTGATTTATACGACTTGATAGTTAGCAGTGAAGAAACAGTAAAGCCTTATGGAGAATGGAATCAGGCAGAAATCATTGCTGACAATGGTAAACTCGAATTGGTACTCAATGGCACGACTATCGTGAGTACGATGATGTGGACCCCTGAATGGGAAGCATTAATCGCAGGCAGTAAGTTTAAGGATATGCCTGGCTTTGGCAAATTCAAGAAAGGGAAAATTGCACTTCAGGATCACGGCGATTTAGTCTATTTTCGTAAAATCGAGCTTAAAAAGCTCTAGTTGCAAAAAAAGCCTCGAATTGGACTAGCCCCCAAAAGTTGAACGGTTTAAGAGTGATTTAAATTTAGAGCAAGAGCTCGGTATTTTACCGGGCTCTTTCCGTTTAATTTAGATTTGATTCAGTGATTTTTTTTACAGCCTAGTGACATTATCCTTTTTGATATATGCGGGCTTCTCTTTCCACTCTATTTCGTACCAGTTGTCTTTACTTGACTTTATTCGGACCCGGTGGCCAGGCTCTACCTGCTCTACCAAATCACCTCCCGCAGTTGGCTTGGAAACAATAAAAGTTGGGCTGCTGGTGATCAAGCCTGTCCGAGGACCTTCCAGGAAATTATTAGCGACGAAGATGACAAGAATTAATAATACGGTTGGCCAGTACGACTCTCTCCTGTGAATTCTCCTTCCCATCCACCAATTTGAAATAACCGAGATCACTAAGAACATTGTCAACACCCCAACGATGTATTCTTTGTATTCTGTAAGGAAAATCAGAAATCGCTGCGAATCAGAAACCTCATAACCTACCAGCACATCCTGCCCTGTCAGACTTTTTATCTTAGTAATCGCCTGGGGATTAGGAGAGAGATCATAGTATTTACTGAGATAAATAGTGGCCTGTTCGTTATCACCTATACCCTCTTCGATGAAGGCCATCTTCAAGAGCATTGAGCTGGAATATATGCCTATTTGATAATTTTGTCGGTATATCTCCATTGCTTCCTTATAGCTTCGCTGATTAAATAAAGAATCAGCCATGGCCAGGCCAATTTCATCTGCCTGACAATTAAAGCTTTGCAATCCGAGAGTGAAAAATATCAAAAGTTTTGCGAGAAAGATTGATTTCAGGTTTGGCATTTAAATTTGAGTCGCTTATTTTTGCAGTCCAATAACGGTAATGATCTGGCAAAAAGCAAGCCTAGGGAGCCAATTTGAAAGGTTTTTAGCCACTGAAAAGTGGTTAAAGTTTCTGAAAAAAAATTCAGATTTATATGATTCCTTAGCTCATCCCGATAGCTATCGGGAGGTAGAGCATCCCGATTTATCGG
>JAFMBQ010000644.1 GCA_017858365.1 Algoriphagus sp.
GTTGTAGTTTTAGCAACTTCTTTGGACTCTTCTTCACTTTTGATTGTCCATTCACTCCCATCGTCATCCGAATCACCATCTTCCTCAATTGCTAATTCATCCAATTCATCTTCGTCTAGGAATGGATTTTTAACTGGACTTGGTGTATCAAGATGAGCTTCTGAGTCGATTTCGTCCACATTTTTTGCACTAAACCATTCCAGCTTATCAATATCAAAATAGAAGATCACAAAGATCAATAGGGATCCACCAAGTAGAATGAAAGTGCCCCAGCTTAGAAAATCAGCCGAAAGCTGTGCCAACTCGTAGCCAAAACCTCCGGAAAGGAAACTCCAGAAGGAATAACCCTGAATCAAGATCACCACGTATCCGGTCAGTAATCCCAACCAGAAGGTGAAGAATAAGGCGAAGGTGGAATATCTCGTTAGGGACACCAGAGAGATTTTGAAGGTCCAGCGGAAGCCCAGGAAAAATAAAAAGGGCGGAAATAAAAACGCGGCAATGCCAAACCAACGGTAGATAAGCCAATTAGAGGCTTGTGCACCCAGGTAGCCCAGCCAGTTGGTTGTTTCTTTTGCTGTTTCTCGGACGGCTTCATCCGGATTATTCATCACTAAACTTTGGTCCGTAGGGCCGTTAAGCAAATAAGAGATAAAAGCTACCAGCAAGAAGATAGAAGCAGATATCAAGATAATTCCCAAAGTCATGACCAGCTTGTTGCTCTTCAGTCCTCCAAAGGAGAAGCCTGGCCCTTTTGGTTTAGGATCCTGTTTTTTGGAGCTTTCTCCTTTTTTACGAAAAGTATTGGTTTTGGGGGAACTGGTGGCCATGTATGTGATTCAAATCCAATTTTAAGTTAAGATTAATGAAAGTAGGTTTACAAATTAGCTCGAAAAATAAGCCAATAATCCTTTTTTAATCTTTTTAATCAATCCAGGTCCTTCATAAATCATGCCCGAGTACACTTGAATCAAGCTAGCTCCAGCTTCTAATTTCTCAATAGCATCGTCTGCAGTGTAGATTCCACCCACTCCGATGATTGGAAAAGCCTTGCCAGATTTTTCAGAAAGATACCGGATGACTTCAGTGCTTCGGCTTGAAAGTACTTTTCCACTGACACCACCTGCACCCATGGCTTCAACTTCATTTTTATCAGTTCTGAGACCTGATCGGTCTATCGTCGTGTTGGTAGCAATGACCCCATCAATTTTCGTTTCTATTACGATGTCAATGATATCATCTAATTGTCCATCTGTCAAGTCAGGGGCAATTTTTAGAAGGATAGGTTTAGGTATAGATTTGAGATCATTCGCAGATTTAACAGCTTGGAGTAAGGCTTTTAAAGGTTCTTTTTCCTGTAAATCCCGAAGATTTGGAGTGTTTGGCGAACTCACATTTACGACGAAATAATCCACGTAATCGTGCAATTCTTCGAGACAATAGAGGTAGTCATCCACTGCATTCTCGTTCGGAGTCGCTTTATTTTTACCAATATTCCCTCCGATAATCACATCTGATTTTCGCTTTTTCAATCGCTCGACAGCTTCCAATACTCCTCCGTTATTGAAGCCCATTCGGTTGATCAAACTTTCATCTTGAGTAAGTCGAAATAGTCTCGGCTGAGGATTTCCTTCCTGTGGCTTTGGCGTAAGAGTTCCAATTTCAATAAATCCAAAACCCAACATTGCCATCTCATCGATGAGCTTGGCGTCTTTGTCAAATCCAGCAGCAAGTCCCACCGGATTTTTGAATTTCAGCCCAAACACTTCACGTTCCAATCTCGGATCCTCAAGCTTAAATGAGGACTTAACCAATGATTTGATTATTGGAAGATTAAAAGTCAGCTTGGTCAGATCAAATGTGAAATGATGTGCATCTTCTGGTTTTTTGAGAAAAAAGAGCGGCTTGAGAATGGATTTATACACAGAAATTTAAGGTTGGGGTCAATGCTCCAAAGGTAATTATTCAAGGGTTGAAATGGATTTTTTGATCTGAATATTTGATTTTATATCCACTTTGACAAGGATTCTTGATATGATATTTGGTGTTCAAGACAATGTCGTAAATCGGATATCGTAATTCTTATATTCTATTTCATTCCCATAAAATCTACTACTAAGTAACTCAACGATTTCACACCGATAATTAGCCCGCTTTCATCAATAAAAAAATCAGGTGTGTGATGTGAAGGCGTAGTGACTGGATCACCGCCCGGTTTCATTCCTCCTAGAAAGAAAAAGAATCCTGGTTTTTCACGTTGGAAGAAGCTGAAATCTTCGGCTCCTGTCACTGGATCCATGGCAATGATATTTTCTTTTCCTGCAGCCGCTTCGAGGGAGGCCATTATTCTGGAAGTTAAATCTGGAGGATTTATAGTGGCGGGATATCCTATTCCGATGTGGACATCGGCAATGGCACCCGCACTTTCTGCAATGTGAGTAGCTACCTCACGAATCCGACGATGTACCAATTCCTGCTGTTCATCGCCGAAAGTTCGGATGGTTCCGATCATCTCTACCTCCTCAGGGATAATGTTATTCCGAATCCCACCTTGAATCGCACCTACTGTTACCACTGCCGGAGCGGCGGTGATATTTACATTTCTCGAAAGGATAGTTTGGAGGCCAGTGATGATTTGGGCA
>JAFMBQ010000645.1 GCA_017858365.1 Algoriphagus sp.
ATTTCTTGTGAAGTTAGCTTTTGACCTTTTTTTAAGGATGATTTACGAGCGAGTGAGCGCGCAAGATTTTCTCGTTTGTCAAGTGAAAGCTCGCTTTTAAAATTCTTGAACTGTTCTAATAAACCCTCGAAGAGTTCTTTTTCATTCTTGATTTGAATATCCGCCGGCACACCTTGAACCAAAATGGTGTCTTTACCAAACTCAGAAACCATAAAGCCAAGACTATGCAGTTCTGGCATCAAGTCCATCACCAAAGCAAAATCCGAGGAGCCTAAGTTCAAAACAGGCGGAAAAAGGCATTGTTGCGAAGGACCTTGGGCGAGTTTTAGCTGCCGTAAATAGCGCTCGTAAAGGATGCGCTCATGTGCTGCCTGCTGGTCCAAGATCAACATACCGGTAGACATCTGTGCGACAATATAGCTGAGCTCAACCTGAAAAGTGGTGCCGGTAGCTTCATCCTCGATCGGCCTGACCAATGAATTGACGGCCTGATCAGCATTCGCCTTGCTCCCAAAAGTAAGCACATCAAGTTCTCCTTCAGATTGCCGGATCTCTGTCGACTGCCGATTTGGTCCAGCGCTATTTCCTTCAAAAAGTCGCTCCCAACCTGAAGGATCAGATTTTTTGAATTCAGGAGTATTGAACGTTTTATAACTGTATTCCCGATCGACTTGCTCTTTTTTGCTTGGATCTTGATCCCATTTCTCGTTGAAATTCACATCGTAAGTGAAATCGATCGAAGGAACTACATGATGAGAACCTAAGGCTTGCTTCACCGCCGATCGGATCACCGCATAGACAGTACGCTCATCGTCAAACTTAATCTCTGTTTTCGTAGGGTGGACATTGATATCTATATGGGAAGGATCAATTTCCAAAAAAAGCACATAAAATGGATTCTGATCGGGCTGGAGCAAGCCTTCAAAAGCATTACTCACTGCATGATGTAAATAGCTGCTCCTGATGTATCGATTGTTAACGAAGAAAAACTGTTCTCCTCTTGTCTTTTTTGCATGCTCTGGCTTGCCAACATAGCCTTTTACATTGATATGAGGCGTGAGCTCTTCACAAGGAACCAACTGTCCTTGGTAGTTTTTCCCAAAAAGCTGAACGACTCGCTGGCTGAGTTTACCTGGGATAAGACTATAGACTTCAAGATCCTGTTGAAAAAGAGAAAACCCTATTTCGGAATAGGATAAGGCCACACGCTGAAATTCCTCCACAATGTGTCTCATCTCAACTGGATTTGATTTGAGGAAATTCCTTCGTGCTGGCACGTTGAAGAAGAGGTTTTTCATGGAAACTGAAGTGCCAACATTTCCTGCAAAAGGCTCTTGTTTTTTAATTTCAGAGCCTTCGATCTGGATCAATGTACCAAGCTCTGATTCTGCCTGTCGCGTTTTAAGCTCGACCTGTGCCACTGCTGCGATTGATGCTAGAGCCTCTCCCCTAAATCCAAAAGTTCGGATAGAAAAAAGATCGCTGGATTTTCTGATTTTGGAAGTGGCATGACGCTCAAAGCTCATTCGAGCATCCGTTGCTGACATGCCTTTGCCGTTATCTATGACTTGTATTAACTGCTTCCCCGCTTCTTTGACTACCACTTGAACCTGTGTAGCGCCTGCATCCACTGCATTCTCTAGTAACTCTTTGAGTGCTGAGGCTGGTCGCTGAACTACCTCTCCTGCTGCGATTTGATTTGCGATCGCATCAGGCAGGAGTTGGATGATATCAGACATTTTTTTTCTTAGGTCTGAGTCTAAAGAAAAGATAGATCGCTCCAATTAGTAGAGTCGCGTAAGCCATGTATTCAAATATCACTGGACCGAGGTAGATATATCCGAAGATTATCCCCAACAACAGCAAAAAAATCATGGTTCGGATCAAAGCTGTGGAAGCAAACATATTTGGGCTTGAGCGCTCTTTAATCCCTCTATATTGTGCAAAAGAACCTCTGATTCCACCACCCTGAGATTCCAGCTCATCGCCTTCTTTAATCAACCCTTCGGCTTGAAGTTCTCGCTTGATTCGAGATGTTCGTTGATCAATTTCTTCCTTTACTGGATCATAATATCTTGGTTTGATATCATATCGCATGGGAGCGGAAGTACGAAAGATGGAAGGGAATTTCATTTCTACTTAATTTTTACTGAGTGGGAAGGTAAAATCCCAATTTGCCCTGAAGTTCTAAACTAATGACCAGCTATCAAAATTATAACCTTTTAAACCTTTTTTACGGGTTAATGTTGCCTCAATTTTAGTAATTTCATCTAACCCAAGACGAACTCTCCTTTATTAAATTGACCCAGAATATAGTTTAGCCAGCTTCTTTTCGTTAGCAGGAGGTCATTTGTACAAATTTATTTCAAAAGTTAAATATTAAAAATTAACTCAAGCATGAGTAGCAAGCTTTCGAGGATATTCGCCATTGGATTGGTTGTTATTATTTTTTCATCCGGCAAACTGGATGAGACGATTCTTATCGGGGATCCCTTAGTATCTAAGGACTCTATGGCTCAATCCAACTGGGTAGACTCTGTATTCCAAAGCCTCACCTTTGAGGAGCGTTTGGGGCAGTTATTTATGGTTGCCGCATATTCGAATAAAGATCAAGCCCATATCGATGAAATCTCCAGTCT
>JAFMBQ010000646.1 GCA_017858365.1 Algoriphagus sp.
TGCGCATAGGATAAAGATTTTATTTAAGGTAGGGGGATTTCTTTAAATAAAGAATATTTCAATTGATACAGAATGGCTGAAACCTATCCTATAAGGTGAGATGAAATGGTCTTAATCCTACCTATTGACAAACCAGAGGATCTGATGTGAAAGGGAGGTTTGGTTACATCCAAATTGATTATGGCGAATTTTTTCTGATCTATTTTAATCCTGAAGGGATTCCATGTTTATAGCTAATTAGATGCGAAAGATTTATTCGACCCCGAGGGGGTCGTACCTTCTCGATATACCTCAAGCTATAAACATGGGACCCTTTCTGGGTCTATTTGGACGAAACTATTTTATTGATTCATTGCTATAATTATTACACCCATTCTTCGCATTATTCGATCCATTCAAATAAATACTCGTCTTTGTGATCGATTTGGAAATGGGATAAAAATTCCTTGTACTCCTCTCGAAATGATTTTTTTCGATGATGTTCTTTTTGATTTTGGATGTAAGCGATGACATTGCTTAAACCCGAATGGGAATACGAGAATGCACCAAATCCTTCTTGCCACTGGAATTTGGATTTTGTAAATGCCTTTGCATTTATCCATTCATTGGTGGATTTCTTAATCTCTCTAACCAAATCTGAGGAGCTGCAACTCGGCTTAATCCCAACTAATAAATGGATGTGATCTGGCATTCCATTTATGGCAAGTAATTTCTGACCTTTATTGGTAACAATACCGGTGATATACTTAAACAATTCCTCCTCCCAACTATCTGAAATAAGGGAATCTCGACCTTTTACTGCAAAAACTATCTGAATATAAATTTGTGAAAAAGTGCCTGCCATATTTATTTAAATTTTGAAGTTCGAAAAATTCAATAAATCTTATCATCTATTGCCTTTCACCTTAAACCAACTCCCTCAAATCCACCGGAACTACTCGCGAAACTCCCGCTTCGATCATGGTGATGCCGTAGATAATATCGGTGCTGGCCATGGTGCGCTTGTTGTGCGTGACGATGATAAACTGGCTCTCGCCGCTGAATTTCTGGATGATGGTATTGAACTTGTCGATATTGGCATCGTCCAGCGGGGCGTCCACTTCGTCAAAAATACAGAAGGGGGCTGGCTTCAGCAGGTAGATCGCAAAGAGTAGGGAAGTGGCGGTCAGGGTTTTTTCCCCACCGGAAAGTTGGTTGATCGAGAGGGGACGCTTGCCCTTGGGCTTGGCCAAGATCTCGATGGCGGATTCCAAGGGATTCTCTGGATCGACCAGGGTCAGATCGCAGTCATCCTGCTCGGTAAAGAGGGAGCGGAATACCTTGATAAAGTTGGCCTTGATCTGCTCGAAGGCTCCCAGAAAGGTCTCTTTGGCGACTTGATCGATTTCTTTGATCGTAGAGAGGAGGGATTCCTTGGCTTTTACCAAGTCATTTTTTTGGCTGCTGATAAAATCGTAGCGCACCTTGATCTCATCATAGGCTTCCATGGCCATGGGATTGATCGGGCCGATTTTTTCGAGTTTCTCCTTTTGCTTGCGCACCAGTTCTCGGAGTTCTTCCTCTTTGAAATCTAGAAATTCTGGGGCAAGGGACGGGTTTTCGTCCATCAGTCGATCCAGATCAAGCTCAAACTCCACGCTAAGTCGCTCCTTCATGCCGGTCATTTTCAGCTTGATCTCATTCAGCTGAGTTTCCAGTTGATGGATCTCCTGATCATGTGATTCTTTGGATTTTTGGAAGTTTCGGATCTCCTGATCTGTCTCGTCGATCAGTCCCCGATTGGCATAATAGTCCTTTTCGGCTTCCTGCATGCCACTTTCTATGCCTTCCTTTTCGGAATACAACTCAATGAGCTCATCGTCTTTGACCTCATTGTTATCCAGCATCGCTTTGATCTCCGAGTCAAGCTGGGCAAGTTCCGTCTGAGACTTTTCGATCCGCAGCTTGGAACCTTCATAGGCCGACTGCTTAAACTCGATCTCCTGATCCAAGCTTCCCACACGGTTGAGTTGCTGATGATACTGGATATTCTCGGCGTTGAAGACCTGAGATTTCTCCGACAGGAGGGTAGATTCTTGCTCGAGGCTTTCATTTAGGACTTCCAGTTGGAGGTGTAAGGCTTCGAAGCGGGCACGTTCTTCCAAGAGTTGTGGCTCGAGGCCTTCCAGACTCTCTACCAAACTGCCGATGCGCTCGAGGATATCCTCCCGCCTGTTGGCATTGTTATGCAAAAGCTCGGCTAACTGCTCCTTCTTCGTGCGGATGGAGATATAATTTTGGTTGATCTCATTGATGTGCGTCTGCCAGCTTTCCAGTTCCTTGCGGTAATTGTTTTCCTTGAACTTCATCAGTTCGGAAAGCTTGTTGTCCAGGTTGTTTCGGGTGGTCCCGACTTTCTTGCTCAGTTCTTTGATTTCCCGATCCAGTTTCTCCAGGTTTTTGGCTCGACCGATTCGTTTTCCTTCGAAAAGCCCCACAGAACCTCCGGAGATCGAGAATTTACGTTTGGTATATTTGCCGTTTTCGGAAATGAAAACTGCCTCTGCACTTTGAGGAAATTCCCGATATTCCCCCGAAACTATGTAGACATTGTCTAGGATAAAATTGATGAGGCGGGAATATTTGACATCGT
>JAFMBQ010000647.1 GCA_017858365.1 Algoriphagus sp.
TGAGATCGGAACAACTACCGAAGATCGATTACTTCAGATTGAGCTTCAGGCGCTTCAGGCCAAGCAGGATCTTGCTCAAGCGAGACTGGATCTCGAAGGCTCATCATTTGCTGTTAATTCGTTTATTGGACTTAATCAATACTCAAGAATAGAGTTACTTGCGCCATTAAGTATTCCAGATTTCGATGTCGATGTGGAACGTGCAATAGAATTAGCTTTTTCTAATCGATCAGAGGCCTTGGCTTTTGATCGACGAAAGTTAGAAGCAGAAGCTTTGGTAGCTCAGGCTAAAGGACAGCGGGTCGGAGCCCAGCTTAATGCGAGTTATGGTTATAATAATGCTGCTTTCAACTTTTCATCCCTTTTCAATCAGCCAAATACTCAAGCGCTGGTGAGTTTGGGTTTCTCGGTACCTATTTTGGATTGGGGAAGGAATAAGGCGCGAATGTCTCAGGCTCAGGCAAATCAGCGACTAGTCGAATACACTGTAGAGCAAGATATTATAAATTTTGAGCAGCAGATATTTACAAAAGTTAAAAATTTCATCATGATGAAAGATAGACTTGAGGTAACCAAGTTATCAGATCAGGTAGCTCAGCGACGTTATGAGATTGCGTTGAAGCGGTATCAGACAGGGAATGTTACAATCACGGATCTTAATATCGCTCAAAATGAAAAAGACTCTAATAAAAGAGCCTTTTTCAATTCTTTGAAGGATTATTGGATGGCTTACTATGAGCTTAGAGCACTTACGCTATATGATTTTGAGAATCAAGTATTACTTTATGTATCGGAGGATGAAAACTAGTTAGCCTATTTCACCGGCTTCCTTTAAGTATTTTTGCAATTTCTCTATTTCTTTACCCAATTTCTCGATGTCATCTGTTTGCTTATTAAGCGCTTTTGTCATCTTGCTGACATCGTTAGGACTAAGATCGTCTTTTGAATTTTTACTTTGGAATTTTGAGAGATTTTTATCGTATTTCTCTTTCAATTTTTCAAGTTTTTCTTGGTTTTTCTCGAGCTTTCTTTTGCTTTTTCGATTTTAGCTTGTTCTTTAAGCACTTTTTTATCAATAGTGGCAGATCCACTGATCACTTCTTGACCATAGGATATAACTGGATTTAAGAGAAATAATCCTCCTAAAAAAAGAAGGGAAATGAAGATTTTTTTCATAGTTATTGGTTCATGGTATATTTAAATTTCATTAAATATATTTGATAAACAATGAATTACCCTTGTTTTTTATCTTCTTGAACTGCAGAAGATTGAGGCTTTGGAAGTCTCCCGGATTTCAGCAATGCCTCTCGAATAATCCACTCCAATTGACCATTTGTACTTCGAAATTCATCAGCAGCCCATTTCTCTACTGCCTTCATCATCTTCTCATCTAGTCGTAACGCAAAGGCTTTTTTTGTTGTCATTTTATTCTTCCTTCCAGCTTGATAGGTATTCTTCCAGCTCTTTAGCTTTCATAGTTCCTATCATGATTTTTTTTTTCTCCCCTACATCAAATAATAATCCCTGATCACCTAGAATGCTATAGGCTTTGGTTGTTTTATTGCCCTTTATTCCCCAACCACCGAAGTCTATGACTGGGCTATAATTGATTACAGTGACAGTTTTAATCGATTCCTTTGGGTATTTTCTCCATGATCCAATAAACGGGAAGTATTTAAAAGAAATCCCATTCTGATCTATACGTGTTTCCAGCTTCAAATTGAAAATAAAAAGAAAAATCAAAGCCATCGTACCCGCAATTACAGTAAGGGCGAAACCCATTTCGGTTTTATCCTCTGCTTGTAAATAAAGGGTCAGCAATAGGATAATAGTCGTTAATTCGATAAGTATAATTAAATATAGCACCCATGTACCTCGATAGGATTGAACTTCTTTATAAACTTGATTTGCCATGTTATTGATGAAATGTTCCTACGTTTAGTACCGGTGTTGCGCTTCTGTCTGAACAAAGAACCACCATCAGGTTGGAAACCATCACTGCTTTTTTCTCATCGTCGAATTCGATAATATTTTTTAGTTTTAAATCAGATATTGCCATTTCTACCATTCCTACTGCGCCTTCAACTATTTTTTGTCTAGCTGCTACAATTGCTGTTGCTTGTTGTCTTTGAAGCATAGCGGATGCAATCTCAGAAGCATAAGCTAGGTGGGAAATTCGAGCCTCAATGACTTTGATCCCAGCATGATTCAAGCGATCGCTGATCTCTCGCTCAAGTGAGTGATTCACTTCTTCTACTCCTGAGCGAAGAGTTATTTCTTCATTTTCTGCTTCAAAATCATCGTAAGGGTATAGCCCAGCCATTTTCCGAATTGCTGCGTCAGATTGTAGATGAACAAAATTCTCATAATCATCCACATCAAATGTTGATTTAAAGGTATCGTCTACCTGCCAAACCACGATTGTACCTATCATGACAGGATTTCCGATTTTATCATTCACCTTAACCGGTTTGTTTTCAAAATTTCGTACTCGAAGTGAAATCTTTTTCTTGGTCATAAATGGATTAACCCAAAAGAAGCCACTTGCTTTGACGGTTCCTTTGTAGTCGCCAAAGAGTAAAAGGACCATGGCCTTGTTTGGTTCGACTATAAAGAACCCAGGGAGGCCTAT
>JAFMBQ010000090.1 GCA_017858365.1 Algoriphagus sp.
TTATTGATATCATAGTCTAGCGTATTTTCTTTGAGAACGTAAAGACATCGAATCGTGGTATCGAAATCACAAGGAATTCTCGATGTCCAAACCCAAAAAGTTTCCTCTTTTGTTTTTGGTGATTCTGATTCCTTACAACTTGAAAAAATTAGAATACCATAAATCAAAAAATAATGATATGTTTGCATAATCAAATAGTTATAAATTCATTATCAAGTTAATATTATTTTGAAAAGATCTCAAAAGAGGGGTTTGTTATTAGAAATAAGTTTATAGGAAGAAACTGTGGCTTTTCGGTTTTAATCAACGGCCACAAATTTCATCAGCACTTTACCCTCTTCATTGAGAAGAAGGAGATGATTATCTTCGATCTGGTACTTGCGGCAATCAGTTAAAGCTTTGCCAATTGCTTGCTCTACTGACATATCCGGACAGGCCATCATGGTGGTAGCTCCGGGGCCTAAGAGCAATTTTTTCCCATTATTTTCCTTGATTGAGCCACGAATCGAATTACATCCTGCATCTCCAAAATAAGTTTTGGCAGTTGCGTTGAATTCGAATATCAATGCTTCCTTTGATTTGAAACTGACAGGGTTTTTGATTTCACCGACTTCCACCACTTTCCAGAAATTGGTAATTCGTAAGCTTTTATCAATATCCTTACTTATCACTTCTATTAATTTAAAGGTTTTTGAAGATGCATCAGCCGGGACCGGTGCTGGCCGATCTTCTATACTAACTTTAATTTGGTAAATGTAACCAGGATGGTATTCAAAGCCTTCAATGGTAGAATAGAAAAATTCCCACTTTTCAGAATCAAGAATTTCCCCTTTTTAAATTTGGAAGCAAGACATTGGGGCAACTCCAGTGCAGTCAGATTTGGAGCTATTGATCCACCAAGTCTCGACGATAAGATTTTCCTTGGAATCAGTACAGTTAACCAATCCTAGTAAACTTAGCAAAGTGAAGATTAGGGTTAGTTTCAATCTTTTAAATTTAAAGCTTTCACTTGTTCAAACAATTTATCTGCCCAATACGAATAGACTAATCCGCTTGGATGAAGTTTATCTGCAACAACCATTTCCGATTGCGCACCAACCGATCTATAATGTTCAGTGATATCAATAAAGAAAACACCGAATTGCTTACAGACTTCTTTTTTAGCTAGGTTGTATGCATCGATTTCATTGGCAACTTTCAATTGGTCTGCTCCTTTTTCTACTGCGAAGGGAGTTACACCCCAATCAGGTATAGATAAAACGATGACATGATTTGGAAGATTTCCAGCAAAACCAATCGCTCTAAGGAGTATTTGCTTAAACTCAATTTTGAATTCTTCGACAGATTTTCCTCGATACTGATTATTGACTCCAATGAGAAGCGTCACCAAGTCATAAGGAGGAGCAAGGTTTTTTGAATCATTGATTCCGGTTTCCAATTCATCTACCGTCCAGCCGGTTTTAGCAATAATCACCGGTTGATTGAGAGTTAAATTCAACTCCTCATTCAATCGCTTAACCAATTGATTTGGGTAACGATCTTCTTCAGCTACTCCCTCACCAATGGTATAGCTGTCTCCCAGTGCTAAATATTTTATAGGTCTTTCTGTATCTCCCATTTGATTTTTTGAATCTGAATTTGAACAAGCTAAAAAGCTCAAGAGAACAATTAATAAAAGCAGGTTTTTCATAATCAATTTAGGCTTGGAAAATTGGATCAATTAATTGAAATGTGCCTGCAGAAGCGTCCATTTTTACTTTTGCGCCAACTGGAATAATGAATTGTTTCGAAATATGCCCGATCATCGCTCCCGTGTATGCAGGAATGTCTAAAGGTAAGATGTAGTCATCCATGACTTGATCAACACTGAGTGAACCATAGCCACCACCGGGATCGCAATCCGAGCACTGTCCAAAAATAAACCCTTTGATTTTTCCTAAGGTTCCGTTTAGCTTGAGTGTGCTCATCATCCGATCTATTTTATAAGGATCTTCTCCAATGTCCTCGATAAATAAGATCGAGTCTGTGAAATTGGGATAATAAGGTGTCCCGGACAAAGCAGTCAATACCGTCAAATTTCCGCCTAAAATTTTTCCTTCGGCGACACCTGCCTTCAGTGTCTGAATTCGATTTGATTTTATAACCAAATCATCTCCTTTGGGTTGTTCGTTTATATAGGTGACTTTAGTTTTGTCAAAAAAGATTTGTTCAAACTGCTTCACGTTAAAGCTGTTCCAGCTTCCAGAGCCATTCGGTCCGTGAAAAGTGATGAGACCTGTTTGAACTTGGATCGCACAGTGTAAAGCCGTGATATCCGAGTAGCCCAAGAGGGGTTTAGGATTCCGCTTGATTAGCTCATAGTCTATCAAAGGTAGGATTCGAGCTGCCCCTGAACCTCCTCGGATACAGATCACTCCTTTTACATTTTGATCGGCAAACATTTCGTTGAGGTCTTTTGCTCGTTCCTCGTCTGTTCCAGCCAAATGTCCACGACGGTTTTGTAGATTTTCTCCCAATTTCACCTGAAAACCAAGCGCTTCTAAAGCCTCTTTTGCGAAAGTGAATTGCATTCGATCTGCTGAAGCTGCTGAAGGGCTGATTAAACCTAGGACATCGCCTTTGTTGATGGCTTTCGGTAAAAGAGTTTGGTGATCAAAATCTGCTTTTTTAGTACTCCAAGATAACAATGGAGTAGTGCCAGCCATGAGCCCAAGAGATTTAAGAAAAGCGCGTTTATTCATGTTTGGAAATAGATTCTATCTAAGCTTTGAAGTTAAGGCTTTTCAGCTTGCATGCGAAATTCGAATATTCTGTTTTGCGTTAGAATTGTTGAAAAAGTTTTAATTCTCACTACTCTCAATGATCGCTATAGTTTGATCTAGCCAATCTTGATCAAACATTAAAAAATGATCTGGCTTAATTCCAACTGATTCATATTGCAGATAGTTGCCAGAGTCTTTCATGTCGGTGATGTAAATCTTGAATTTCCCTGAAGGGAGGATTTTTGACTCGCCGTAGTTATTGCCATAGGCCACGATTCCTATCGTGTTTACTCCAAGTGTGCTTACGTTATCTAGTTTTATCAATTCCAATGCAATTTGCTCTGCGTTGCTTGCGGTTTTTTGATTAAACAGAAGCCAGATCTTTGCGGTTTTGGTTTTCTCTCGAATCAGCTGGTAATACTTTAGAGAAGCTTTGCTGCCTCCTCCACCATTATTTCTGAGGTCTATGATAAGGTTTGGGGCTGAAAGTGAATCCTTGATTTGATCATAGAAAACCTGAGATATTTCTATCGCCTGATTGCCAGAGGCAAAAGTTCCTAAGCGTAGATATTGAATCGTGGGCGAAAGTGATCGAAGTTGGAAAAGCTCACTGGACTCTGGTATTAGGGAATAGTCAATTCTTGTGGGGAATTTGCTCCAAGGAAGCCGCTTGAATGTATGATTGACAATTCGCTCTCCGCTGTAGAGAGTTAGGTTTTTATTTAGCAGGTCGTAGTTCCAAATATTCCAAAATCCCCCATCATATTCTTTCCCCAAAAAGGCAATATGACCTTGTTTCCAATTGGGAAGTCTGGACTCTAACACTACTCCGATATATCGATTGCCCTCGCCAATTTTGAAAAAACCTGCTTTGATGTAATCCTTGTAATAGTAAATTCCTTGAAAGTCATACTCAGGAACTTTGGCCAATGCACGTTCCAAAGAATCGAAATTAGCCCTGACGGAGGAGAAATTAATAAAATCTTCTCGTGCTCGATAGGCATCCATAAAAGCAGAGTCCTTTAGTTGATCTGCGGTAATTTCAAAGTCTGGGATTTGACTAAGGCTAAGGTGATTATCTTTAATGGCTGCAACTAATCCGCTCAACAACAGAAAGCACTGACTGTCTCTTGTAGCTTCTTTTGATTGCTCCTTTTGCAAGTTTAATAACCCAAGATATTCTTTTTCATTTTTTTGGAAGATTTGGTCTTGGTAACCTGGTGTCTCTTTCAAGATTTCATAAAGGGCTTCCAGGTCTGTTAAGCAAGAGTTTTGTTGTGAGAAAACGGAAAGTGGATTAAGAACAGAAATTAGAAAAATGTAAAAAATTCGATTCATTTTGGTTTAATAAGCTTTAAAATTTCTATTTAATTCGGATTAAATTACTACTCATTTCGAGAAAGACAAATTGAACTTCAGGAAATTAATTCAAATCAAAACAACAACTTAAAGCATATCCCGGACCATCAAAAGTACTTTTTCCATTTCTCGACGTACCTCTGATGCTTTGTTCAGATAGTTTGAATTCATAAAAGCAAAGCTGTAGGTCTTCCCACTTTTGGTTTTGATCAGCCCGACTAGACTATGATTATTACTCATGGTGCCGGTTTTGGCGAAAATGTATGGGCTTGAAGCCTGGTAGCTATTTTTAATTGTACCCGATTCTCCACCGGTTGGCAGGAGTTCAAAGAGTTGCTGATCAGGGACCATTCTGTAAAGTTTCTCGAAGAGTGTCACCATAGCTCGAGGAGTAAATAAATTATGCCGACTGAGCCCGCTGCCATCTACCCACTTAGGTTGATCGGGAAGATCGAAGAGGTAAGTTTTGAGCATGAACTCGATTGCCCGCTCGGTATCCAAGCGCTGAAAAAGTCGGTCAGAAACCATTAGCATCAATTGCTCCGCCAAGAAATTATCGCTTTCCAGCATCATTTCTTTGAGAATTGGAAAGAGTGGGCTTCCACGATAAGCTTGATGATTCTCGGGTAATGGATCTTTGCGGTAGCTCCAAGTTTTCCCAGTCGCTTCAGAAGCAAGTTTCACAAATAGCTCAGGAGAAGTCAAGATTGGGATGAATTGTTCTGCCGCTCTGAAATTAGAGGGGTTGTAATAGTATTTGTTACTATGGAAATCACGCTCCAATTCCCGGATAGGACGAGTAGTCAGAAATACAGAATCCTGAAATCGCTTTGGAAAAACTACCGCTTTGCCCGCTTCTTTTTTTACTTCCAAGAGATTTCCATAGATAGGGAGTGAGCTTCGCTCAGCAGAGTAGTCGAAGTAATAATCATCCCATTGCCAGCCGTAACCAAAGGATGGAGCGTCTACATTCGCATCTGAATAAACTACCTGCTTGAATGGTTGAATTAATTTTTGGATTCCAGGATCCTGAAATTTCTTGTACTTCCAAGTCGGATCTCCACTGCCCCATATTCGAATAGTATCTCCTGAAGTTACATATCGGATGGTTTGCGTACTGTCGTTGAGAATAGCTACAGCCGAGAAAAGTGTAAAAAGCTTGGTGGTGGAAGCTGGAATAAAATTTAGATGCGAATTTTTCTCATACAGTACGATTTTCTGATCCATATCCTGCAGGATAAAGCCCGATAGGTGATTGTTGAAAAAACTTCCAGTTCCCATTGCTTGCTCCATCTTGACGAGTTGCTCTGGAGTCAGTTGTGCTTTTACACTGAAGGATAGAAAAAATAAGAAGGCTAGGAGCAGTGATTTCTGCATGGAAATAGAATTAGGAGTTTTTGGTGACAGCCAAAAAAAGAAATCCCCAGCCTAAAATGAAGGCAACTCCTCCGAGTGGAGTTATTGCTCCCAACCAGGTAATGCCAGTTAAGGAAAGGATATAGAGCGAGCCTGAGAAAATCAGAATTCCAATAATCATCAATAGTGCGGCGGTTGATAATTGCTTCCAGTTGGGTTTGACTAAAGCTAAAATTCCAATCAAAAACAATCCCAATGCGTGATAGAAATGATATTTAACAGCAGTTTCAAAGGTGTCTAATCGTCCAGTCTCGGCTAGAATATCTTTCAAACCATGAGCGCCAAATGCCCCGATTCCAACCGCAATGGCTCCAAAAATGGCTGAGGTTTGTATGATTTGTTTGGCGTTCATGTTTTAATAATTTCTAAATCTTATTAGTAGTCAAACAACATTGCTTGAACTTAGAATCCACTCGGTGTACGGATATAATGGTTTACCTATCTCCTTACAATCAACTCAACTTTGGAGGCCTCGCACAGAGTAGGCGAAACAGTATTTCAAAGACTACCAGCGAGAAGAAGGATACTCCTGTTTTCTAATCTTTCTTTTTGAATTACCTGGCACCGAAGATCGATGAGCCAATCCTTACCATTGTACTTCCTTCTTCCTGAGCGATCAAGTAGTCTCCACTCATTCCCATGGAGATTTCTTCCAACTGGACAAAATCTGGGAGTGTTTTTGATTTCAAGGCCTCAAACAACCCTTTTAAACCTCGAAATTCTTTTCGGACTTGATCTTGGTTATCAGTGAACGTGGCCATTCCCATAAGTCCGATTATTTTGACATGAGTTAAAGCTAAAAATTCAGGATCTGCTATCATTTCATCCAGCTCGGCATGATCAAAGCCAAATTTACTTTCTTCCTCTGAAATATGAATTTGAAGCAAAACAGAAATTACTCGATCAGCTTTATTCCCTTGCTTGTTGATTTCTTTCAGCAATTTGAAAGAGTCAACACCATGAATTAAATGAATAAATGATGCAATGTATTTGACTTTGTTACTCTGCAAATGCCCGATCATATGCCATTTGGTATCTTCTGGCATTTCCAGCTGTTTCCACTGGATTTCCTGAACTTTGTTTTCTCCAAAATCTCGAATACCAGCTTCATAGGCTTCCTTTAATGCCTCAATAGGTTTCGTTTTGCTCACTGCGATTAGTTTGCAATTGGGATTTATAAAAGATTTTTTTACTGCTTGAAGGTTGGCTTTAATATCCATTGGTTATTTTTATCAACTACTTTTTTGCTCGATTGATTAAAACAAAGATATGGCGATACTCAGTACTTTACTAAAGAAAGGCATTAGACTGAAGGAAAGTTTGGAGCAGGATTATTCTAGTCCGATTGATCTTCAGCGAGAAACGCTCAAGGAATTGATGATCCACAGTCGGGAAACCGCAATTGCAAAGCGCTATAATTTCTACTCAATCTTAGCGGCGTTTCGAAAACCAGGAGATGAATTTTATGAGAGGTTCCAAACTCAAATCCCTGTTTACGATTATGATAAAATTTATCTGGAGTGGTGGCATTTTTTATTAGAAGGAAAAACCAATGTTACTTCTCCGGGTGCAGTGAAGCATTTTGCCTTGAGTTCCGGTACTTCAGGAGCCACTTCTAAATATATTCCCATCACCAAAGAGATGGTCAAAGCAATTCGAAGGACCGGAGTTCGGCAGATTCTTTCTCTTTCTAATTACGAGGAACTGCCTGCCTCACTTTTCAAAAGAGGGATTTTAATGCTTGGTGGAAGTACAGATTTGGAATTTAACGGTACTTATTTCTCAGGAGATCTTTCAGGAATCACGACCGGGCGATTACCTATTTGGTTTCAGCGTTTTTATAAGCCGGGTAAAAAGATTTCCAGAAATAAAAACTGGGCCGATAAGCTTGATCAAATTGTAGAAAAGGCTAACACTTGGGATATCGGGATTATTGTTGGCGTACCGGCATGGCTTCAAATTCTAATGGAGAAAATTATCGAGTTTTATGGGGTTAAAAATATCCATGAGATTTGGCCCAACCTTCAGATTTTTGTGCACGGTGGAGTTTCTTTTGAGCCCTATAAAAAGGGCTTTGAAAAGCTTTTAGGAAAACCTCTGACGTATATCGAGACCTACCTGGCCTCTGAGGGATTTTTAGCTTTTCAGGCTTTTCCAAATCAAAAATCCATGCGTTTGGTTTTAAATAATGGGATTTTCTATGAATTTATCCCTTTTAATGAAGCGAATTTTGACAGCGATGGAAATGTTCTTCCTTCAGCCCAAACCCTAAAAATCGATGAGGTTGAAGAGCATGTGGATTATGCCTTATTAATTACTACCTGTGCAGGAGCTTGGAGATATTTGATTGGAGATACGATTCGATTTGTATCCAAAGACGAGGCTGAAATTATAATAACTGGTCGTACCAAGCATTTTCTGAGTTTATGTGGAGAGCATTTATCTGTTGATAATATGAACAAGGCGGTGGAAATAGTTGAGCAAGAGTTAAATATTTGTTTCACCGAATTTACAGTAGTTGGGATTCCCGAAGGAAATCTGTTTGCTCATCATTGGTATTTAGGTACAGAAGATCAAGTGGATCCTCTTGCGATCAGAAATTTAATTGATCAAAAATTGGGAGAGTTGAATGATGATTATGCCGTGGAGCGAAGACACGCTCTTAAGAATGTTTATGTAACACTTTTGCCTTCAGGAGTTTTCTATGCTTGGCTGCGGGCGCAAGGAAAGGAAGGAGGGCAAAATAAATTTCCTCGCGTCTTGAAAGGAGAGAAGGCGAATTCCTGGCTTGATTTTGTTTCAACTAATTCAGATATAACTTGATTGCCGCATTAGGAGAGGGGTTCAGCGTTGGCCTTTTGTTGTCGGCTTTAATCGGACCGGTTTTTTTTGCTTTGATCCAAGCAAGCTTGACTAATGGATTTCGATATGCCGCAGCTTTAGCAACTGGAATCTTGGTTAGTGACTTGATTTATGTTTTGGTGACATTTTTCGGAATTAAGTTTATTTCCAGTTTTGAGTCCTTCCAGACTTACCTTGGCTTGGGAGGAGGATTGATCTTGATTGGTTTTGGTATTAATTCGATTTTCCAGAAAAAGGCCTTTAGGCCAAACTCGGGAGGGATTGATTTGCCAAGACTTAAAAAACGATCAGCTTTTGCAAAAGGATTTGGCATCAACGGGATCAATCCATTCGTCTTACTTTTTTGGATTTCAATTGCTTCCTTGGTTCAATTAAAAAAGGATTTTACTGGATCTGATTACCTTTTCTATTACGTAGGTATTCTACTGACTGTCTTTTGTATTGATTTAGGTAAAGCATTTATTGCAAAACAACTGGCACCACTTGTGACTGATCGTTTTCTGTTCTGGCTAAATAAATTAGTTGGCATATTGATGATCGGCTATGGGATTAGGATGATTTGGCAGACGATAATAATTTAATGCCTGAAATAAACTCAATCGTTTTTAATTAAAAAACTATCATTTTCAACAATGAGACAAAACACCCTGATTCTCTTGCTTCTTATATTTTCACTGTCTGTGGCATGTACTTCTGCGCCAGACCGTCGGATAAAAATTATAATTGATGCAGATACTGCCAACGAGGTAGATGATTTATTCGCTTTGGTCGGAGCAATGGCTACAGATACGTTTGACATCAAAGGGATCACTTCTGCTCAATTTCATACTTCAAGATTAGGCTTTGATAGCACAGTGCGCGAAAGTCAAAAGCTCAATGAGGATTTAGTAAGACTAGCTGAAAGAACAGATATTCCATTGCCTTTAGGAGCAAATGGTCCACTATTAGCTATGGATCAACCTAATATTTCACCTGCGTCAAATTTTATTGTGGAGCAGGCAAATGCCCTTTCAGAAGGCGATTCTCTGGTGTTGGTTATTTTAGGTTCCTGTACCAATGTTGCTTCAGCAATTCTGCAAGACCCCGGAATCATTCCAAAAGTGCGCGTGCATTATTTAGGGATCTGGCATAATCCAGAAACCAATGAATACAATAAAAAAGAATTCAATTCCGGCAACGATACGATCGCAGTTGATTTGTTATTGAGTACTCCAGGTTTGGACCTGACTATCATGTCGGCGACAACCAGCCAGCATTTAGTTTTTGATAAAGATCTTACGAGAAATCAATTGGCTGACAATGGGGAGTTAGGGGAATACCTCATGGATCGATGGGAGACTTTTTTTAGATGGTGGAAACCAGAAGATAAAGCAAAACAAAAATGGATTATGTGGGATGTAGCCATCTTGGAAAGCATTTCAAATCCAGAATTAAGTCAGAAAAAAATATTTCTAACACCTCCTGAGAATGGTGCAAGGCCGATAACTATTTACACAAAAATAAATGAAGTTGAAATGGAGGCGCGCTATTGGAAGACGGTTGATAAATTGATTTTAAAGTAGGTTTTTCCATATTTTAATAATCATAAAAAAAGCCTTTGAAGCGATAGCTTCAAAGGCTTTATCAATATAAATCTCTTTTATTAATCAATCAAATAAGTGCTTACAGGCACGTAAGGCATATTGAATGCTTCAGAAACTGCCTTGTAGACAATATCTCCATTGATAACATTCAGTCCTAGAACCAATTCAGCATTTTCCTGAGCTGCTTTTTTCCAGCCTTTATCTGCCAATTGCATCGCATAAGGAAGCGTTGCGTTTGTCAATGCAAGAGTAGAAGTGTAAGGCACGGCTCCTGGCATATTTGCTACACAATAATGAACCACGTCGTCAATGACATAAGTAGGATCCTGATGAGTCGTAGGCTTACAAGTTTCAATACAACCGCCTTGATCTACTGCCACATCTACAAGGACTGTTCCTGGAAGCATTTCTTTAAGCATGTCACGGGTGATCAAATGAGGAGCTTTTGCGCCAGGGATCAACACCGAACCAATAATTAAGTCGTGATTTTTTATCAACTTTCTAATGTTGAATTCATTTGACATCATGGTGTTCACATTGGCAGGCATTACATCAGCCAAATAGCGTAAACGCTGTAAGTTGACATCCATAATCGTAACATCAGCACCAAGACCAGCAGCCATCCATGCGGCCTGTGTCCCTACGATACCAGCTCCCAGAATTAATACTTTTGCAGGGAGAACGCCTGGGACTCCACCAAGAAGAATTCCTCTTCCACCAAGTGGTTTCTCTAGATAGTTTGCGCCTTTTTGAACTGCCATTCTACCGGCTACTTCTGACATTGGAATCAGTAGCGGAAGACTTCTGTCTGCCCTCTCTACCGTTTCGTAAGCTAAGCATACTGCTTTGCTTTTAACCATAGCTATGGTCAAAGGCTCATAGGAAGCAAAATGGAAATAGGTAAAAAGTAATTGACCTTCTTTGATCAAACTGTATTCTGCTTCAATTGGCTCTTTTACTTTCATAATCATCTCAGCAATCTCATAGGTAGCTTCGATAGTAGGAATTATTTGAGCACCAGCGATTTCATAATCCTCATCCAAAAAACCACTGCCTTCACCGGCGGTATGCTGGATGTAAACAGTGTGACCTCTTTTGATCAATTCTTGGGCACCGGCAGGAGTAAGCGCTACGCGGTTTTCATTATTTTTAATTTCCTTAGGAACACCTATTATCATGGCGAATTGGGATTGAATTTGTTGAATTATAGAGTAAAGATAGTAAGCGTAAATATATTGGAAAGCCAGATTAAGAATAGTATTTGGTCTGATTTGGAAAAATTTGTTTTTTCAAAATAATCTTCGGTTTAAAAGTTTTAAGATTTAGAAAATTTGTAAAAAGAAAGTTTAAACAAGTTTAATTTTGAATTTTTTTTTCATGGTGTAGCGAGAAAATAGCATAGGGTAGATGCTTCTATTTTAGTCTATTTTATATTGATAAATTCAAATAATCAAAATTAAATTTTTTAAATATGATTATTACCTACTATTATCCAGATTTTTATCCGAAAAATTAAACCGTGGAGATTTGGATGAAAGTCAGATTTGGCTATTTTTGGGTAAATAAAGTCCTTAGCTTTGCTTAAACCCAAAAATAGTTTTAGAATACTTCGATATGTCAAAAGTCCAATCAGTACCTAAATCCACACTTTCGCTCAATTTATCTCCGGAGATGATCTTAGCCGATTTTAGGATGGCGATGTTGAGTAGGCATGCCTCTCTGATCGGTAGGAAAGAGGTTTTCATGGGGAAGGCAAAGTTTGGGATTTTTGGAGATGGTAAGGAGCTGGCGCAGCTTGCGATGGCCCGAGCTTTTCAGCTGGGAGATTTTAGAGCGGGCTATTACCGCGATCAGACGTTTATGATGGCCTTGGGTGAGTTGAAAGTTCAAGAATATTTTGCTCAACTCTATGCGCATGTTTCAATGGAGCACGAGCCCGCAAGTGCGGGACGATTAATGAATGGGCATTTTGCTACTCGATCGCTGAATGAGGATGGTAGCTGGAAGAATCTTACGAAGATGAATAATTCTGCTGCTGATATTTCTCCTACTGCAGCTCAAATGCCAAAGCTTTTGGGATTGGCTTATGCTTCTAAGATCTATCGTCAGAATAAAGAATTGAAGGGGTTCTCTCAATTCTCTGTGAATGGGAATGAAGTGGCTTGGGGTACTATTGGAAATGCCTCAACTTCGGAAGGGATGTTTTATGAAACCATCAATGCAGCGGGAGTGCTTCAGGTACCTATGGTGGTTTCTGTTTGG
>JAFMBQ010000648.1 GCA_017858365.1 Algoriphagus sp.
AATCTATAGGCTACTCTGGAGGAATTGTTGCTGGGGATACTCGGTTTGATCGCGTGATTGCTACTGCTCTTGATCCGAAACAGTTTCCGGAGTTTTTGGGCTGGGCTGGACTGGAACAAGTGCTGGTTGCAGGTTCGGTTTGGGAAGAAGATATGCAACTATTGATTCCGGAAATAAATACTAATCCTAAGTTTCGATGGATTATTGCTCCTCATTCTCTTGATCCTGAACCAATGAATAAATGGATGTCTGCCATTTCTCAAAAGGTCATTTTGTATTCGGGCTGGGATAGGAGAGAAACAGAGGCAAGAGTAATCCTGATTGATAACATCGGAATGCTGAGTTCTTTGTACCAATTTGGTAAAATCGCATATGTAGGTGGAGCCTTTGGCAAAGGTCTACATAATATTTTAGAACCAATTGGCTTTAAAATCCCAGTACTATTTGGCAAGCTTAGAAGAAAAGAAAAATTTCCAGAGGCAGGTCAGAGTAGGGAAGAAGGCTGTGGGTTTGAAGTAGAAAACTCCGTCCAATTGAAAAACACCATGAAGTTATTAGAAGATCCTCAGGCATATTCTGAAAGTAAAGCAGGCGCAAGTCAATGGCTTGAAGCTAATCAAGGAGCATCCGAACGTATTTTAAAAGAAATCCTTAAAAGATACCAATCATGAAAGGAAGAGTGATTAAATCAACCGGAAGCTGGTACATCGTACAGATAGATTCTCAATTGGTCTCAGCGAGGCTAAAGGGGAAGTTTAAGCAAGATGAGCTAAAGCTGACCAATCCTATAGCGGTTGGTGATTGGGTGATATTGGAGAAAGAGCCAAATCAAGAGACTGCAATTATCTCTGAGATACTTCCTAGGGATAATTATGTGATTCGAAAGTCTACCCGTAAGCAGCATTTCTCACATATCATCGCTAGTAATCTTGATCAAGCCATGCTGGTCATTACGATGAAGAACCCACGAACATCCTTAGGTTTTATCGATAGATTTCTGGTCAGTACAGAGAGCTTCCGAATTCCAGCAATTCTTGTGGTCAATAAGATGGACTTGCTAGCTGGGGAATCGGCGGAGGATTGGTTACTCGATATTCATGAGATTTATGAGCCGCTTGGCTATAAAGTTATTGAAGTGTCTGCCCTTTATACTGAAAACCCCAAGGAACTATTCCAACCCATTTTAGCGAATAAGACGACGCTGATCTCTGGACATTCCGGGGTAGGGAAATCAACTTTATTGAATGCTTTGATTCCTGAAGCTTCCCAGAGTACGAAGGAGATTTCCTCATTCAGTGACAAGGGAGTTCATACGACCACATTTGCTGAGCTTTTCCCTTTGGAATATGAGGGAAGTCTAATAGATACGCCAGGAATCAAGGAGTTTGGGATTTTGGATGTGGATGATTTTGAGCTATCTCATTACTTCCCCGAAATGCGAAAGTACCTTGGTCAGTGCAAATACAACAACTGCCAGCATGTGAATGAGCCCGGATGTATGGTTCTGAAAAAATTGGAAGAGGGATATATTCATCCCTATCGCTACGAAAGCTATTTGAATATCCTAAATGAAGAAGATAACCGTAGATAGCGATTGGATTAAATTTTGAATCCGGCTTTTAATACTTAATTTTCATTTTTAGAAAAAAACATGATCGAAGTACTCAATCACAATCAGATCAAAAAGAAAATTACCCGAATAGCGTATGAGATTTACGAACGTAATCTAGGTTCGGGTGCAGTCGTTTTTGCGGGGATTTCTGGTATGGGAAAGACACTTGCTGGACTCCTAGCAGCTGAATTACAAGCCATCTCAAATTTGAAAATCGAGGAAGTTGAAATCCTGCTGGACAAATCAAACCTGGCAAAATCCGAGGTAGAGCTTTCGAGCCCTATTGAGCTTGAAGGGAAAACGCTTCTAATTGTTGACGATGTTTTAAATACAGGAAAAACACTTGCCTACGCGATGAAGCCATTCTTGGACGTTGAGTTGTATAAGATGGAAGTGGCTGTTTTGGTCAACAGAAGTCATGGATTATTCCCTATTCGACCAGATTATACTGGATATGAGCTTTCTACCACACTCAATGAGCATATTCGAGTAGATTTTTCTTCCAAAAATAATTACTCAGTTCACCTGCTATAAAGCCATGTCAGTACATTCTTCAGCGAATATCAAACGAATCACAACCCATATTCTTCAAGAAATGAAGGATCGAGGGGAGAAGATCTCCATGCTTACTGCTTACGATTATTCCATGGCGAAGATTGTAGATGCTGCTGGTATTGACATCATCTTGGTGGGCGACTCAGCTTCCAATGTCATGGCAGGTCATGAGACAACTCTTCCGATAACCTTAGATCAAATGATTTACCATGCTTCTGCCGTGGTAAGAGCTGTCAAGCGTTCATTCATCGTAGTAGATATTCCTTTTGGAAATTATCAGGGTAATAGTTCTGAAGCTTTGCGATCGGCGATCCGAATCATGAAAGAATCAGGTGCTCATGCCGTCAAAGTGGAAGGTGGAGCAGAGATCAAAGAATCTGTGATTCGAATTTTAAGTGCAGGTGTTCCTGTAATGGGTCACCTAGGTCTGACTCCTCAGTCAATCTATAA
>JAFMBQ010000649.1 GCA_017858365.1 Algoriphagus sp.
TTTCTTTGTCATCTATTTGTAAAATTAGCAGACACACTTAACTGAACACTCTCTTGATGGGATTTTGGACAACAGTTGTTCACGTTCTCCTCGCAACCTCTATGAAACATGGTTAGTTTATACGAGTCTCGACACCGAAGGTAAAATTTCCATTTCTGATTGCGGCCTTTCAAGAAGCTATCAATTCCCATATTATGCTGGTTCACCTTTCCTTCCACCAC
Organism: Algoriphagus sp.; assembly: GCA_017858365.1. Classification (GTDB taxonomy): domain Bacteria; phylum Bacteroidota; class Bacteroidia; order Cytophagales; family Cyclobacteriaceae; genus Algoriphagus. The sequence goes on from JAFMBQ010000649.1 coordinate 222, forward strand.
CTCCTCCTCTAGAATTTAATGATCCACTAAAGATTCTTGAATTGGAATACAAAATTTTAGATCGTCGAAAGAAGGCTTTAAAGGAATTACAAAATGAAATAGAATTCTTAAGAAAAAGAAAAAATCAATTTTAAATAAATATCAAAACCACCTCTTTCAAGGTAGTTTTAAATCTTTTACAAAGTTATTTCTAAGCTAAAATCTTAGTTGCTAACCAATCTCCCACCTCTGAGGTCTTATAAACTTTTCCTCCATCTGCAATATCTTCGGTGACTACACCCCTAATAAGAATTAAGAGATAGTAAATAAAATAATTTTATTCCTTCAAAAAAATAAGCTCTATCGCAGGGTGGATTGGGTGAAGATTATATACTCCGATTTTTCCTCCAGTGTTATAAAAGGCTTCATCAATAGCCTTACTTGTTTGCTGATTCGCTATCATAAATCTCGACTTAGACTCTTTTTCCAATAGATCAAAAACAATAAATAAATCCTTCACTCCCTCCGGAATACCAACAGATTCATCGAAATTCACTTACATCCATCCTGATTTAGCTACTTCAATCACTTTATTTCCCTGCAATAATTCGGTAAAATCTTGAATTGAATTCTTCCTCCCAGGTTTAATTTGCATGCCGCTATTTGGGAAAAGTATCCGAATGGATACATCCACTTTTTCTTCCAGAATTTGAGAAACGTAAAACTTTATCTCATCCAGATAAAGCTGCTTTTTCTTCGGTATTTTTATACGGACAGCATAGCGGTAAATAACGTCCTCCTTTGCTCCAATTACAGTCAAGGGCTCGGTTACATCCTGAAAATAAGCTTTAGAATCTCCAATTTTTAACTCGCTCAGTAGAGTTGATTTAATAGAAACCTCAGGAAGCTCAAACTCTTTTGTCTTCAAAAAAATCGTATCTAAATCCCATATCTTCTTTATAGAAAGCAAAGTATCATTGATCCCATAGCCGGATATATTGATCGAGGAGTTCTCAGGGATCTCTTGTTTTAAGTATTCCAGTTTCCCAGCGAGATCAGTGAAATCCATAAAACTCCCGCCCTCCACTTGCACTCTGAGATAGGCAAGGGGAATCTGCTCATTGGAGGAATAGAAATAAGTTGTGCTTCTTTCTTGTCCAAATGACTGACCGCAGATTAACATAAATGGAACAATCAACCAATTATTGACCGATCGTATAGGAAACCAAAATGGGTTTTTCATAGTCAACTTCAGTAAGATTTAATAGCTCAATTACTTTTTCATCATATTCCCCGGGTAACAATACGGTATGAAATAAACCCTCGCGAACGGCTATCGGCTTTAAGAAAAGCTCCTTCAGATCGGAATCAATCGAAAAACGGTAGGCTTTGCCATTTTGGATCAATCCAAAATTAAGGTTATCGACATTTTCGTTGTAGAAATTAAATCCTACGGATCCCTCATAAAACAATAGATTATGAGTGGCGAAGTAGTAAGATCCATTTGCCAAAGATTCATATAAGTCTTCTGCATCAGAAAAAGACGAGGCCTCTGCTGGGATTTTCTTGGATCCAAAATCAAGCTGATGAGTTAGTTTTAAGGAATCCATCTCAATTCTAAAAACCTTCTCGCTGAAGGGCTGTACTAGTAGAATTTGCTTTTGAATTTGAGAAATACTTTGTGGTAGAAAAGCCTCGACATAACCTGCTGGCTGCATTCTATATATTGGTTGGGATAGGTCTGAATTGAAAAAACCATATCCTTTATAAATATCAAGTTCCAAATCTGAATCAGAAACTAAAAATGTTCGATCTTTTGAAAGCCCTATTCCACCGACGAAGTAGTCTTGTGTCTTATATTCCTGAAGTACAGAAAAATCCGATCTAGAATAGTCAATTAGTTTCTGCATGGAGCGGTCATAAACCAAAATTGATTTTTCCCTCAAAACAAAAAACTCAATTTGAGAATACTCTCCTGGACCAGTTCCTGGCTTTATCAACTGATTCCTAAAATTACCTTCTATGTCAAAAACGAGTATTGAAGCATTTATTCCATCCTCAAGAAAAAACAGCTCCGAATCCGAAAACTCAATCTGTGCTACTTTACCTATAAAGACAAAGTCTGGAATGGCTAGCTGCACGGATTTTTCTATTTGAATCCAATCCTTTATGTCATCTTCTATATGAAGAGGGTCAGTGAAGTTAATTATTTCTACGTTTTCTATCTCATGCTGAGACGAACAGGAGAAAAAAACTAGCGCATAAAGAAAGAAACAGTATTTTTTCATAAAAAACGATTCAACATTAAAGAAATAAAATCCACCCCAAAGCCTATTCGTCTGGGGTAGATATTTTAGGGATTTGTTCCTAACTGCTTAAATAACTGGACCAGTTTTGTTGCCTAAACTAGGAACA
>JAFMBQ010000650.1 GCA_017858365.1 Algoriphagus sp.
ACTATCCTTAGCAAGGCGGTAGAAGCTGAGAAAATACAGATGATTAAGGATGCAAACAAAACAAAAACAAAAAAGAGGGATGTCTTTTTAGATTCGTCTCGTGTCACCAAAAGAGTTTCTGATCTTATCAAAACAGTTGAAGAATTTGAGATTGGTTTGTTTACGCCTTATTACTCTGCTGGTACTTTAAATGGAATTCCAGTGAAAGGGGTAAACTTTAAAAGATCTTCTACCAATGATTTGATGTATTCCCGATTTTCTTTAGGTATATCCCCAAACGCATACAACTCCTTCTCAAGAGAATCTTTCAATGAAAACATTTATAGTCGCCGATTAATTGCAGCTAAATACGGAATAGGAACTGAAGACTTTGATGATGTCTACCTAATTTCGATGGGGATATGGGACTCAGAAAGTAAAGAGGCTCCAGTCTTTAATACTGTTAATAGTGCTGGGTTTTCAAAGTCACTTAACAAGTTATCTTTAAATGGCGAGGTAGCTCATTCATTTAATCAAATACGAGACACTCTTCTAATTTTAAATGAACAACCCAATTCTATCCTTAAAAATGCGATGTATGATAGGCTTTCTATGAAAATGGAAGCCAAATGGAAAATAACTAGCACCTCTCAAATAATTGGTTCTTTTGACCAAAAAAATCAAAATTTTAAATCATTAGGATCACCCTTCCTACGAAATGATTATCGAGCAATAGATTTTTCAGTGATTCAAAAGACGTTCAACAACAAACTGGTATTCTCAGGCTTTTATAAGCATTTTGTAGGTAATGTTTCTAATCTGAGTGAAAACACAAACAAGCTCAGTGGATTAGGTGCTATCCTTCAAAGTAATTTTAAGAAGCGGCCTAACATTATAGTGTCTTATACACCTTTCGAGCAAAGTAATAATCATCAAGACTCTTTGCTAAGAACTAATAATAAATTTAGGTCTCTAAATGCTCAAGTAACCAATCAAAAGTCAATAGATAAGCATTTGTTTTATTCGGTGATTTCCTACAATCTTGCTCTAGTCGAATATCAGGAAAGCAATTTTCAACAGTCAAATACACGAAGTATCTCATTTAATCAGTTGTATCAAAATGATAAAACCAGAGCGAGTTTAGGATATACTTCCATTCTTACATTTCCTGCGATAGATTCCTTGAGCTCAAATGCTTTCCATGGGAGTATAGACTACAAATTGCGTAAACTTAAAATAGGGGCAAATCTCCAACATAAATACACATTGTCTAATGGCAAACAGCTTTCTCAGGCATTATTTATAGAAAGGCAGGTGTTAAAATCATTAACTATAAAGTTATCTAGCGGATATCGCTTCATTGATGGGATTTGGGGGTTGAATAATACGGGCATTTTTTATGGGACTATGAATGTTAGGTTCGAATTGTAAAGGTTATACTATGAGTACTACAAGAACATATGATATGATCCCATTACTTAAAAAATTTGTAGTGAATACCTCTAAAGATAAGAGAAGAATGCCTAGTGGTCAGAAAATGACTAAGGGGACGAAACAAAATTATCAACTCTTACTTGAACGATTTTTAGAATTTAAAGAATTGACTCAATTTGATTTGAAGGTTTATTCATTAACTTCTTCTAATAAGAGGGCTTATAATCAGGCTCGTCTTTACCATCAAAAGTTATATGATTCGTTTACTGAATTTTTGTATACACAGCGTGGCCTTTTTGATAATTCTGTTGGAAACAATATAAAGCAATTGAAAGTATTTTATAAATGGTTAAACATTAATGAAGGCATCTTTACTGGAGATTTTTACAAAAACTTCTATGTCTGGAAGGAAGAAATTCCAATCATAGTTTTAAACTCAGAACAACTTACTTTCTTGATATATGATGAAGAATTTCACAATTCTTTAATAGGTCGAATCTCAAGGGCAAAAGATATTTTTGTATTTGGATGTACAGTTGCTCTTAGAGTAAGTGATCTATTGAAACTTAGAAAGAGTAATATTGAAACTATTGGTGCAACTACTTACTTAAGAACCATCTCTCAGAAAACGGGCACCTATACTAAAATAAAACTCCCACCATATGCCATTGATATAGTTAAGCGGAATAATAGCAAAGGAGTGCATTTATTTTCTCCAATAGGTGCAGGAAATTTAAACCTATGTATAAAAGCTATTGCGGAAAGAGCTGGTTGGACATATGAATATCCAAAAATTCGAACGAGACGGGGTAAGCAAGTGGTTATTATAAATAATCCGTATACAAAAATTCCATATCGTTTTTGTGATTTACTATCTTCACATACAATGAGAAGGACAGCTATTACCACCATGTTGAATTTAGGTGTTGAGGAAAGAAATGTTAGAAAGATTAGTGGACATGCCCCAGGGAGCAAAGAGTTTTTTAAATATGTAAAATACAGTCAAGAAAAAATAGATGTAGATTTGGATAATATGTACGATAAACTAGCAGAAAAACGTCTTCATTCTTCCAATTAAAGCAAAAAAGTATATTTTACAGTCCCATAAAATATTGATAATCAGACCTAAACATCAAAGTGATTACTATCCATTTGGGATGGGAATCAAAGAGCGTGAGTGGAAGGATTCTAGC
>JAFMBQ010000651.1 GCA_017858365.1 Algoriphagus sp.
TCAAATAATGCTCCTTCTTTTCCTAAAACCAACCATCCTTCAAGCATGGTTCTAACAACAGCTTGTGCTTCTTGACCATCAAAATAAGGCCCCGCATATTGAACTAAGTCCTTTCCTGCAACCCATTTCTTTTCATCGGATTTGTTTATTATATACTCTTGTACTAAATTTAAAATGTTATCCATATAATTAATTTCTATTTAATATAATAAAAGAAATTTGGTTATCCAAATTTAATTATTAATTTGTTTTAAAACTTCTATAATACTATCTATGTTATTTAGTCTCCAAGCTAAATTATTACCATCCGCTTGATCTTCTTTTTGTTCAGCAGTTAATATACCTCCCCCATTTAAAGATATTAAATTAGTTTTTGATCTATTTGAAAACTGATGACATTTATACCCTAACCAATTTTCCATTTTGGGGTGAGTGATAATAATGTTATTATTATTTTCATTTGAGAATAATATATTAACATTTGAAGCACTACTTTGCTGGATTATGTTTTTGTAGGATTTGAATATTTGTATTTTACCTACCATATCATAGTCCATTAATTCAATTATGTCATAATCAAGTTCAGATTGAATTTTATCTATTAATTCAAGTTCATTTTCTAACTCTCTTGAATGGTACCATCCTCGTTTAATAGTATCTTGTCTTGAGATGTAACATCCATTTTTAATTACAGGTATAGTAGGAACTTTAATTACAGTTTCTAATATCTTATCTATAATATAATCATCACCATGAGACATAGGAAAACCATATAAAGTTTGCGGTGTGTATAAACTTTTAACATAATAAGTAACATTTTTATTCAAAATTATAATATCAGGTATATTATTTTGATAATATAAATCTAACCACTGTTTGATAAAAGTACTATTACCTACTTCACTATAAAAATCTGATGGTATAACTAATTTAAGATTAGGTATGGTTTTTCTTAATTCATCAAAGTAAAGACATTTACCAAAGAAGTTAAAGAAGAAATGAACATAATTTAAACCTGCTTCATCATATAGTAAAAATACATTTTCATTTATAAATTCATCATACTTTTTATCCTTATAGCTAACATTTAACCATCCAGAACCAATTCCTTTAATAAATTGAGGGTCAGTATGAGTTAGGTAAACATCTTTAGTATATGTACAATAATCATTTTGAGGATTTATTGTTTTAGGAAGTTGTATATTGATTTTCTGAGATTCCATCTAGTAGAGTATTTATTATTTTAAAGTATTTAGTAAATTTATCTTGGTCTTCAGTATGTAAAGGCATAAATGTGAAGAATAAACTTGCTGTTATTACTTTTATTATACGAAGACCTTCTTCCTCAAACAAATTTTCAAACGTATTTTTAAATTCATCTATATAAATGTTATCTAATTCAATACCCTTTAATATAAAATCATATCCTAATATTGATTGATAAACTTTAGCTAAATCATAATAAGTATCTCCTATAATAGTTAACTCATCACCTATTTTACCCTTCATATCAATAAACTTTAATCCTTGTTCAGTTTGTAATATATTTGTAAATACAGGGTCTCCATGTATGACAGAATAGACTGCCCCATCATAGTTAAATAATAAGGTATCTAGTTTTTTAAATATAGACTCAGCATGAGTATACTTATCATATAAATCTCGATTATTATTATATCTATCTCTAAGTTTTTGAATGTAATCATCATAAACTTTAGGATATTCTTTAACTACAGTTTTATGATTATGAAGTTTATAAAGATGTTCTATTAAGTTTGTTAACTGTTCAACTTTTAATAATTTATTAGTATACAAATATGAAAGACTTACACCTTCAATGTTTTCCATTGTTATTTGATTACCAGTAATATTATATATATGAGGAAACATCCATTTACATTCTTTGGGTATATTTTGATACCAATAAATTTCACCGGGGTTTGAAGTGGTTTTTATAACTTTATCTTTATTATAATCAACTTTATTAAAGGTTCTAGGTGCTATTTCAGTATCATAAAATCCTATAGCCTGATTCATTGATATGGATGGATTAACAGCTAAATCATCAATATAAAAATTAGCGTAAGGTTTGCCGAAATAAATCTCATCATAAGGTATATCAAATTTATCAAGTGTGTCTAGAGTTACCCTAGATATATCTGCTACTACGCGTCCAACATTACCACTATGTGTTTTCATTCTACGTGCAGTGTAGATAATAATAGTATGACCTAAACTATAAAGTAATTTAAGGAAATTAATATTACGTTGGATTGGTTCTACACTATAATAGTCACCCGATATAGTTGGATATGAAACTAAAGTATTATCAAAATCAAAACATATTCTTAATGGTTCTGAATTATGTTTATTCTTGTTACAGTAGATTTGTAATTGTAAAGGTGTACCTACACAACTAAATTTAGATACTTGTTGACCCTTAATCACAAGATTATCTTTTAACATTTCTTGATAAACATATGAAGTATAAGTTTCAGTATTTATACCTGATAACTTTTCAATATATTGTTTTAAATTACGCCCTGTATGAAAACCATAAGCACCGGTATTAGCCCAATTTGATATTTTAACTTTTTCTTTTATAG
>JAFMBQ010000091.1 GCA_017858365.1 Algoriphagus sp.
AAGGTCGGGCAATCTACCTGATCGAAGGCAAAGTCACCGCTGAGTTTGACTTCTACAGCATCGAAGTGACCAAGTGCGAGCGACTGGAGTATTGGAATGGAGGGGAATAGAATTGAGAGTGTGAAAATTGAAAATGAACAAATCACAAGAGATTGAAAGGTCCATGTCTGGATAATTATCTGAAGTCGCCAGCCAATTATATGTCAAGACTGATCTCCTTTCCATTGCAGATCTTTGCATGATTTATAGTAAAAAACTTTTGAGAAAAAAGATCTAATTTGGACAAATTACATTATCTTAAAAGACAAATTACCCAATTGAGTTATGGCAAAGAAAAATCAAAAAGTCAGCGAGCCTGCAGTTGCTTATCTCAGGACTACCAATCTATCCGTAGGCGATGTACTGGATATCGCTTCCAGTGGACTGGAAGAGCCACTGAGTCGGGTAGATACTTTTAGAAATGGTCTCGAGAAAAAATCTTTTGAAAACCTCAAAGAATTATCGGGGCTTGATTACAATACCCTAGCCACAGCTTTGGGCGTTTCCTCTAAAACCCTTCAGCGAAAAGAAGTATTTGATACCGCACAGTCCGAAAAGATCTATGAGTTGGCCGAATTATATACCCTAGGTACCAATTATTTTGGTCGAGAGGGATTCAGAAGGTGGATGGAGCGACCACTTTTCACGCTTGGCAATCGTGCCCCCCTTGGTCTGATTGATGTATCAGAAGGTTTAGACCTTCTCAAAACAGAAATCATGCGGCTACAGCACGGTATTGCTGTTTGAGCGACATGAAAGTCTATCGAATAGCCTTATCCCAATACTGCGATACGAGTGGCGAAGGAGCAAAAATCTATGGAGGCCGATGGAATCTCACTGGATCTCCTGCTATCTATGCAGGGTCGAGTATCTCTTCCTCACTACTGGAAAGGTTGACGATTGATCCCGAATTATTATCGTCAGAGCGTTATATTCAATATGCCGTAATGGAAATTACTATTCCCGATGAGCTGGTATTTTCACCAGAACTACTGAATCTGCCGTCAGACTGGAATCATATTCCGCCCGTACGCGCTTCTCAAGCATACGGCAATGACCTTTTAAAATCTGGAATAGCCTGTTTTGCTGTGCCTTCGGTAGTGGATCCCGGTTCTTTGAATTATGTAATCAATCCACTTTCGGATAAAATTCATCTGTTGGAATTCAAAACCTATCCACTAGAGTTGGATCAGCGGATTGTCAAGTGATATGTTGAAAAGTCGTTTCCGCACAAAAACCTACCCAAAATACCTTCTTACAAATCCCTGACAATCAAACACAGGAATATCTGAAAAGTGAAAGTCTCCTAAATCTTCTGTAACTATAACATCACAATCAGCCCCAAGAGCAGCATAATATTCCAAACCATCTTCTAAATCCAATACTCTAGGATTTAAAACTGCTTGTCGGACTTCATTTGTACCCACTGAGGTAATCAAAAGCTTAGATTCTAAAATTCCGATTTTCTTTTTTGCGAGTGTAGATCCACTCTTTTTCTCCGAAAAATAAAAAGCAATTGCAAGACAGATTGGAGAAGTGTATAGCTCATATCCATCGATTTGTCCCAAACTTAGAATCCTGGAAGAATAGAGGAAAACAGGAAATTCTTTATTCAGAACAGAAATAAGAATATTTGCATCTAAAAACACCTTCATTTCCGAGACTCAAAGAATTCATTTTTCTTGGAGGAATTTTTATCGCTGGTGCGGACATACTCCGCCTCTCCTTCTGCCACCTGATCAATCCAATCCGCAATCGGAAGATCTTCCAAAGTTTTAAAATCTTCCGAAGTCAACTGTGAATAAATATATTCAGTCAGTCTTGAAAGACTGATTTGATTCAGCTTAGCAAAGGCCTTGGCCTTTGCTATCACTTTGGAATCAAAGGCAAGTGTTATTTTAGAATCCATAGCTAAATTTTTATACGACAAAAATAAATATTTTATACGTAAAATAAAATCAATTTTTAGCTATCTCATTCAATTTCAACTTATAATAAATCACCGGATCTTCTTCGGTTTCGAAAAAATCTTGATTCTTCTTTGCCAAAATATCGCCACTCTCTAAAGAGATTGTAGTGAAAATCAAACCTTGTGGAACAGGAATATCTTTTTGTAACTGATTAAAATCCAAATCAAAAACAGCCAAGTATTTTTTCTTAAGCCTTTCTATTTCACTCCTTCCTTCATCACTATTCCTATCAAATTGCTTGGCTAGGTCTTCAGAGACTCCTTTGTGATAGATCACCAATACTTTATCCGGAGTTCGATAGATTTCCTGAATAGAACCGGGAAAACTATATTCTGTCAGTTCATTATAATCCTCAGCGTTTTCAAATGGAACACCTTTTTCAAGGATTGTATCAGATACATCCAAGCTCAATTCCTTTTGAACTATTACTTCTCCCTCTTTCTCCTGATAGACCCAAAATTTCAATTCATTTCTAAAAAAAAGAACCCATTCGCTTCCAAATTTATGGACAGTGGGAAAGGCCCAAAAGTGATAATCCCCATCACTATAAATTGAGTTGGGAGGAAATGGCATGGTAAATCGAGAGGTATGGGAAGCAGTATCAATAACTTCTAGAATAGGCGATTTATACAGATCCTTGAATAAATCCCCCAGATTATCCCAATCTAACTCACCTTTCTCTGGCCTCAAAAATGCAATATCATTTCCCAAAGAATAAAATGGATCGCCTTTAAGACCATTTATATAGAAATATTCTGATGGTATTTTATAAGTCCAAACTCTATTCCCCTGAAAATCGTATCGATAGAACCCATTTGGAGCCATCATAAGCTCAATTCCACCATTATTTAACCCTATAGGATTTATCCATCCTGGCAAAGCATCTGGTCCATCAGTCGGGAAATTAAATGTAGAAGAAATGCCTCCGCTTTCATTCAAAACTAACACTTCTCTATCTCCATTCCCCCAAGCCAGATACTTTTGGCTGGATGAATCATAATCTATGATCCACAAATCCCCCAAATAATCTATCTGAAGCGAGTCCACAATCTCTATGGAATAGTTCACAGTTTTACCCTGGTCTCTTTCGCCAGAGGATTCGCAGCCAAGTAGAAATAGTAATCCTAAAAAAGGAATCAGTTTTCGCATACCGAAAAATAAAAAATTAGCTTTAGAGTTCTTAGTTAAAAAAAGCTAACTCAACCTTTCCCCACTACATTGAATACAAAGGCTCTATACTTAAGCAAGGCCACGAATATCGCTCCTCCAAAGGCATTGCCCAGCAAGGCAGTACTCTGAAAAGTTAGATAATCTATCAATGAAATATCCGGTGAACTCAGCATTCCCGAAAAAATCTCTACACTTCCAATAATACTGTGATGCAGTCCCGTAAAAGCCATTACCGCAGTAATCAAAAAAATCATCACAATTCGACTGATGGTGTCTCTGGAGGAAGCTAGCAGCCAAGATAAAAGCCCCATCAACCAACCAGCCAGAATCGCACTGACGAAGATGACAATCAGATCAAAATCCAGAACATGCTTCGCGATTTTCACGATGACTTCCTGATCAAATAAATGCAAATTGGGACCGAGCCAAAGTAATAATAATGCAATTAAGTAACCTCCAATTAAATTCCCACTGATCACCAAACCCCAAATTCTGAGTAGACTAAGGATATCTCTCTTTTTATTCAAAACTGGCAGGGTCAGCAAAGCAGTCTGTTCCGTAAAGAGGATACTTTGCCCCAAAACAACCAAAATAAATCCCAAAGGATAGACAAATGACATCATTTTGAAGATGGTATCTTCGGCAAGCTTCCCCGATAAAAAGTAAAATAATGAGCAGATCATCAAATAGCTAAAGCCGATCTCCAATCCAGCAGTCAATGAGCTCAGTAAAATGCTTTGCGGGCTTTTCTCATAGGTTTCCTGTGCATCGCTAAGCTGCTCGCGCAAGATTTCCCCATGTGATTTTGCGGTATCTTTCTTGGGAGATTCAGATTTCTCTATCTCCTTATCGATCTGCTTTTGCTGCTCCTTCTCTAGTTTGTCTTTAGTTTTTTCTTTTTTCCACATCATATGCTAGCTAATCTTCTATTCCCAAAAGCAAAAAACTTCCAACCCCTTCTCAAAAAGCATACTATCTTCTACATTTCATCAATATCTGAGATTCAAATTGCTTGTCATTTGACATAGTCGAAAAGAATTCTTTCAGATAAGATTTGGCGAGTTTTACATCGCGTTCCTCCATAAAAAATTGATTTTCCACCAATGCCATGAGTTCATTTTCTTTTGCCAAAAACTCTTGACGAACCGCCTGCATGAGGGATTCGTCTCTACAAAATCCCCGATAAAGCCGGTCCGTGATCTTCTCTAAATCAACGAGGTTACTCACTTGGGCATAGGGAGGACTCACCAAGCCAGTCATATCAAAATCATAAGCCAGTGGTATGAATTCAGTGTCAGACAGCTTCATGATCTTCTGGTTATGATAAAACATGCTCGACCAGTCTGTATTTCCGATCATATATTGAAAAAGATCATGTCTCACAGTTGCAGAATCCATCAAAAATGTTGGGCCCAACTTCTTCTCATCGAAGATTTCCCCTCCAAAACGTTCTGCCACCAAATCATCATCCTCGATCAAGAAACCAAGCAATTCACTTTCTTCCCCATTTTTATCATCCTCATCGAAAAAAGAAATCTTGACTAATCGTGTTGGAAAGAAGTAGGGAGTAACTTCCTCATACATTTTATACGCAAGGTATTCTTTGGCAATGTAGCTCGGAGCATTCTTTGAACTGTTACAAGGCATGACCAGCTTTAGATTCTTATGACCTTCAAATGGCGTTTCATTTGACTTTTTCTTTTTAATCTTAATTCGGATTGGCGGATAAGAACAGTTGTCTCGACGAAAATTGCCACGTGCTCTCAAGTCAATATCCAGACTATCCCAGCCACCTTCGGCATTTTTATAAAGTAAAAAGGAGTCTAGGTAGGTAGAATCATTCGTCTCGTTTTTAATTTGTTTAGAAGAGAATTTCATCTGAAGTTCCAATGGAGTTTCAGTAGAAAAAAGCTCCGGATAAGACTGAGCGTTCAACTCAAAAATAGCTCCGAAAGCGATTAGAACAGCGGCAAAAAGTAGATTAAGGTTTTTCATAGTGTTAATTTAAAAATTTTAGTGAAGTCTTTCCTTTATTTCCAAAGGTGTTTTTCCCAAATAAAAACGAATCCAAATCAAATATCTCTAGTTTGATGTCATTTATGCCACCTTGATCAAGAGGATTTTCTAATTGCTCTTTCACATTAGCTAGCGGGGTTAATATAAATATCGACACAATTGGCTAGGCCTATAAGACCCAAGAATTATTCAGAGACTTAGGGATTCTCAGTAAAACCTCCAGGATTTCATGTTTTTTTTGAAGAAAAATATGTGTGTCGCTATCGATACTTGACTTGACTGTGATGATTTCTATTTCTGATTGAGATAGAAAATCCAAGGCTTTTCTCGGAGCTAGAATGCGGTCCAAATGGTGAAGACCAAAGGAAATAGGATCACTACGCAGATCATAGTAAAATCAAAGATGTATTGAAACTTGTGTTTCAAAGAAAGAAAAGAGCTCTCGCCAATACTTTCGTTGAAGCTATCAGTCCTGAGTGATTCGAATAAATTTAAACTCCACTTCTGCTCCTTCTGCTTGCAAAGCAATTTGTCCTTTTGAGGCAGTCGCCCCAAATCCGGAATTGACCAAAACCCCATTAAGCCAAACAGTAACTCGATCTTGCTTGCATTCAATCTTCAGGTGATTCCAGTCTCCCAAAGCCTTTTCCGTTCCATCTGTCAAATTGATTATTCTCCGCTCGGTTCCTTCAGTCACGCCCCAGTTTTGCTTTGGACCACGTCTTTCTTCCATATTTTCAACTTGGATATTTTCTTGAATACACCAAAAATCACCTGCATTCTGATGCATCAACTGCACTTCGATTGACTTTGGGAACATTTCATATAATGCTCGAGGAGTAGATGCATGAACCAATACGCCACAATTGCCAGGTTCACCAGCGAATCGATAGTCTAGCTCCAAAATGTAATTTTCATATACTGCATCAGTAATCAAATGCCCCTGTGGAGTCCCCAAGCTCACTAATAGCCCATCCCTTAGGATAAAAGGAATTCGTAACGAACTATCTTTCTGCAGATCTGGCACATCGATATGCCATCCGCTAAGGTCTTTCCCATTGAAAAGTGAGATCTCCTTGCTTTGGGAAAAGGCCACTTGTAATGAGAGTAGCAAAAGGGAAAAAGTATAGATCAATTTCATGAGTTCAGAGTGAGTTTTTTAAAAGTAAATTATCGTGGTCTTGCTTCCCAAATCCGCATGAAAAGCATGTGAGCCATTCGACGGGCATGCTCTTTAGCATAATTTGCATTTTCCCCTTCAAAATACCGATCTATTGTCATAAACCAAAGCTCCAACCAATTTCCAAAATGAACCTGCTCAATCGAATGATCCATTTTCTTATCGACATCCTGATGGACTTTTGTTGGATTGAATTGTCCTTTTCCCGGTCCGCTTTGCAGCAGGATCATTTCCCAAAAATCTGACAAATGGATCAAATGATTCTCCCAATCCTGAACTACCGCATTAAAGATCGGCCCAAGCGACTCGTGGACTCGAATTTCTTTATAAAACCTACGAACTAAAAAATCAACTTCTTTTCGGCTTTTTATATCAATTCTATCCACGTTCAATCTTTTAGGATGGGTTCCAGAACCTCCAGTTTTCCATCAATATCATTTGGAATCGGTAATCCTAAAATCTTACAAATGAGTGGAAAAATGTGAATGTTATCAAATGATTCTATCGTCAAGCCGGATTTTAGTTGAGGTCCCTGAGCGTAGAAAATCCCATGCATCTCGGGATACTCTTGGCTGTAGCCATGGGTTCCTTTGACGCTTGTTTCATCCATTCGCATTCGACGGGCAATGACCTCACGGTATTCTTCATTTTCAATAAAGTAATAACCCAAATCAGCCAAAACAATCACATCCCCAATTCGGTCGCCATGGGTTCTTAGATCTCGGTAATATTTCTTATCTGCCGGATCGAAAACTGTAAACCCAGCTGCTTTCTTATTTATCTGCTCGATTACTTTTCTTTTATCCTTTGGGTCTTCAAGATAAATATGTGCTAGAGCCCCACTATTCACTACTCTAGCAGAAACCTGCTCGGTAATCCCATCAAGTGCAATATAGTTTTCCAAGGGCACATCAGCCATACCATGATCTGATACTACAATAATATTCACCTCTTGATCCAAACTTTTCACACCTTCAAATAAAGCCCCTAGCTCCCGATCAAGTTGCGCCAATCGTGTTGAAAGCTGACTCTCATTCATCGCTCCGTAACTATGGCCGACATCATCCATATCAGAGAAATACATCGTGATCATTCGTGGACGAATCGAATCTGGCATTTGCAACCATTCAAAGACTTTGGAAACCCGGGTCAGGTTATTCACTTTACCATCATAATCATAGTAATAACTGGGCCGAATACCTTCTACATCTGCCTCCGATCCTACAAAAAAATAACTGGCTGCTTTCATACCATTTTTCTCAGCCAGTACCCAGAGCGGCGTCCCTCCATACCAACTTCCATCAATCACCAGATCGCGCCTATTGATCCGATAAGTATCATTTTTGATAGGATCATAAAATGAATTATCTACAATTCCATGATGCTCGGGTCTTAATCCTGTGGCAATGGTATAATGATTTGGAAATGTCTTTGTTGGGAAAGATGGAATTAAGGATTGGGCCTTCACCCCATTTTCGATAAATCGAGTAAGATTTTCTGGCTTGAAGCGGGTCACATAATCATACCTAAAGCCGTCCAGCGATATTAAAATCACATGAGGGTCTTTTTTCTTTTGTCCAAATGCAAGGCTGTGAAAAATACAAAAGCAAATGGTAAAAAAGATCGAAAACTGTTTCATACTACATTTTTTGGAAGATGCTGGCGAAGTTCCTCCTTTCTAGCCAAAACACAAATGAATGGATTGACTTGAGATTAATCTTTAGAGATAATTCAAAATATTCTTATCATTTTTTTCTCACTATTCCCAAAAATGGGAAAAGTTTCATTTATAAGAATCCTCAAAACAGCCTAAATCCACCAATTTGGCACTCGGTATAACTATTGACTATAAACCCACTAAACACAACCAAAAAGGACCTCCTACAAACAAAGAGTCACAACGATGATAGGCACATTTGAAAGCGACTCAAAAAAGATTTACGCTGGTAGCTTTTGGAGATAAGAAACTAATTGTCACCACTGTTACCCAAGCTGGAAAACAACAGAATCATAGGGTTACAATTGCTAAATGTAAAAAAGCAAAAAGTAGCTAAGTATTGATTTAGAAGAGTTCTAAAACCTAAAACGCCAACTTCACCAAAAGGAAAGCATCTAATTGGAGGCCTTCCTTTTTGCATTAGAAGTAGAAATATCTCTAAATTCAGGTCATGATTTCTAAACTTAAAACATTGAGTTTCCTCGCCTCGCTTGGTTTATTGTATATATGTTTTTCTTGTACCGGATGTGCTGAAAATCCAGTCCAGGAAGCTTCATTAACCGTCAAACTTTCAGACGAACAGCTTTTAGATTCAGTTCAATATTATACTTTTCAATATTTCTGGAATGGCGCCGAAGCTAATTCCGGAATGGCTCCAGAGCGAATTCATCTGGATGGAATCTACCCAGATAATGATCAGCACATCATCACTACCGGAGGCACAGGAATGGGGTTGATCGGGATTTTAGGAGGAATAGAACGAGGATGGGTCAGTCGAGATCAAGCACGAGTCCGGTTTGAAAAGATGGTTGAATTTCTTGAAAATGCAGATCGCTGGCATGGGATCTGGCCCCATTGGCTCGATGGTAAAACTGGGAAAGTAAAACCCTTTGGCCAAAAAGATGATGGAGCTGACTTAGTAGAATCTGCCTTTTTAATTCAAGGTCTATTAGCTGTTCGAGAGTATTATAAAAGTGGAACAGTAGCAGAAAAGGCAATTGCCAATCGAATAGATGTGCTCTGGCGAGAGATGGACTGGGATTTCCATACCCGAGATGGTCAAGAAACTCTTTATTGGCATTGGTCGCCAAATTTTGCTTGGGATATGAATTTTGCATTAGAGGGCTATAATGAAACCTTAATCACCTATGTTTTGGCAGCTTCCTCTCCTACTCATCCCATTTCTCCAGAAGCTTATCATCAAGGTTGGGCTAGAAACAATGGAGGGATCAAAGCTACGGGTGTGGCTCCTTTTGGATTACCTCTCCAACTCAAACATAATGGTGCTGAAGAATATGGAGGCCCCCTGTTTTGGGCGCATTATTCTTATCTCAGTCTCAATCCCAAAGGACTCAAAGATCGCTATGCGGACTATTGGGAAGAAAATAGAAATCAAACGCTCATCAATCGAGCATGGTGCATCAATAACTCCGGGAATTTCAAAGGATACGGAGAAGAACTTTGGGGCTTGACTGCTTCTTATTCGATCAATTTTTACGATGCTCATCGTCCCGGAAATGACACTGGAGTAATCTCCCCCACTGCAGCAGTTTCCTCAATTGTCTACACCCCTCAGGAGAGTATGAAAGTGACTCGGAACCTCTATGAAAACTATGGAGATAAGATTTTTGGTAAATACGGATTTTACGATGCGATGAGTCCGCAGTATGATTTCTTCCCTCAGAAATACCTAGCTATCGATCAAGGGCCAATGGTCACCATGATCGAGAATCATAGAACTGGGTTGGGTTGGAGATTATTTATGGGTGCTCCAGAAATTAAAGTTGGATTGGATCGATTAGGATTTACATATCAGGTCCCTTGAAAAAAATATTTTTGCCCATATTCTTTCTAAAACAAAAAAGGTGATCCGTTTCCAGATCACCTTTATATTTTAATGGACCAAGAATTACTTCAAATCAAAACGACCCAAATTCATCACTTTGTCCCAAGCTGAAACGAAGTCTTTGACAAACTTGGCTTCAGAATCGCCAGAAGCATAAACCTCAGCAATCGCTCTCAACTCAGAGTTAGAACCAAAGATCAAATCAACACGAGTTCCAGTCCATTTAACTGCTCCAGTCATACGATCACGACCTTTGAATAAGTCTTGAGAATCACTCGATGCGCTCCAAGTAGTTCGCATATCCAATAAATTCACAAAGAAATCATTGGTCAAAGCTCCAGGCTTATTGGTAAATACACCATGACTTGAGCTATCAGAATTGATATTGATTCCGCGAAGTCCACCAAGTAATACTGCCATTTCAGGAACAGTCAATGTTAGCAACTGAGCCTTATCGATCAGCATTTCTTCAGCTGAAGCGCTGTGCTTTGATCTAAAATAGTTTCTAAATCCATCAGCTGCAGGCTCAAGTGCTGCAAATGATTCCACATCAGTTTGATCTTGCAGAGCATCAGTCCTACCAGGAGTAAATGGTACAGTCAATTGATGACCGGCATTTTTTGCTGCCTGCTCAATACCTGCACAACCACCCAATATAATGAGGTCTGCAATTGAAACCTTCTTTCCATCCGTCTGAGCTCCATTGAAAGATACTTGGATAGCTTCAAGCTTTTCCAATACTGTTGCCAATTGAGTTGGATTATTAGCATCCCAATATTTCTGAGGAGAAAGACGAATTCTTCCGCCATTTGCTCCACCACGCTTATCTGATCCACGGAAAGTAGAAGCAGATGCCCATGCAGTTGCTACTAATTGGGAAACAGAAAGACCGGAAGCAAGGATATCTGACTTAAGATTAGCAATATCTTTAGCATCAATCAGTTTATAATCCACTACTGGAGTAGGGTCCTGCCAGATCAAAATTTCTTTTGGTACATCAGCACCCAAATATCGTTCGATAGGTCCCATATCACGGTGTGTCAACTTGTACCAAGCACGTGCAAACACATCTGCAAACTCCTCTGGATTCTCATAGAATCTCCTAGAAATCTTCGCATATGCAGGATCTTCTTTCATTGCGATATCCGTAGTCAACATAAATGGAGCATGCTTCAAGGATGGATCAAAAGCATCAGGAACAGTACCCGCTCCGCCATCATTTTTCGGCTTCCACTGATGTGCTCCCGCTGGACTTTTGGTCAATTCCCACTCAAAACCAAAAAGGTTTTCAAAGTAGTTATTGCTCCATTGAGTTGGAGTAGTTGTCCAAGCTCCTTCCAATCCACTTGTAATCGTATCACCTGCCTTACCTGATCCAAATGAATTTTTCCAACCCATGCTTTGCTCTTCGATCGGAGCAGCAGCTGGTTCTGGACCTACATATTTTGTAGGATCTGCAGCGCCGTGAGTTTTTCCAAAAGTATGTCCACCTGCAATAAGAGCTACAGTTTCTTCATCGTTCATCGCCATTCGGCCAAAAGTCTCACGAATGTCTCGTGCTGCTCCAATTGGGTTAGGCTGTCCTTTTGGTCCTTCTGGATTCACATAGATCAATCCCATGTGAGAAGCTCCAAGTGGATTTTCTAAGTCACGCTCACCAGTGTAACGATCTTTGTCTCCCATCCACTCTTTCTCAGATCCCCAGTATACATCCTCTTCTGGCTGCCAAACGTCCTCACGTCCTCCTCCGAATCCAAAGGTTTTCAAACCCATAGTTTCCAAGGCAACATTTCCCGCAAGCATCATCAAATCAGCCCAAGAGATTTTTCTTCCATATTTTTGCTTGATAGGCCAAAGTAATAGCCTGGCTTTATCCAAATTGGCATTATCTGGCCAGCTATTCAAAGGCGCAAATCGCTGCATTCCAGCTCCTGCTCC
The DNA here is from genome assembly GCA_017858365.1 of Algoriphagus sp. GTDB lineage: Bacteria > Bacteroidota > Bacteroidia > Cytophagales > Cyclobacteriaceae > Algoriphagus. The sequence continues at coordinate 11,877 of JAFMBQ010000091.1, forward strand.
ACCACGACCATCACCGATTCTGTAGGTTCCTGCACTGTGCCATGCCATTCTGATCATAAATGGCCCATAATTACCATAATCTGCAGGCCACCAATCTTGAGAATCTACCATCAAATCAGCAAGATCTTTCTTAAGTACAGCAAGATCAAGTGATTTAAATTCTTCAGCATAATTAAAGTCCTCTCCCATTGGATTGGAAAGGGAAGAATGCTGTCTAAGAATATCCAGATTCAATTGATTAGGCCACCAGTCTCTATTCCGAGTTCCAGCC
>JAFMBQ010000652.1 GCA_017858365.1 Algoriphagus sp.
CCAGATTTGGAATCACCTAAAATCACGCCCACATTGATAAATTCTTCGCGCTCCACCCGAGGTACCACCCGAATGATGGCATACTCATATAAGTGTAGTCCTTGCATCTTGGGCTTCTTTGGTGAATTGATCGGAATTAGAGAGGCGAAGTTTCAAAAACTCGGAGTAGACTTGACGCAATTCCTGAATGTCATCGGAATCTCTGCCTGCTAAAAGCCATTCTTCCGGCACTTCGGCCACGAGGTTCTCAAAAAGATCCTCATTTAATAGGGATTTGAAATCTTCATTTACTTCCTCTAACAGACTTGCCTGAGGTAGCAGGACATGATTTGCGATAATCGGAAAGGAGCCTATTGCATTTCTTCTCCAGTTGGTCCAAGCATGCTGGAATACAAAAGCTGCACCGTGATCAATCAGCCAAAGTTCTCGATTCCAGATCAGCATATTGGTATTCCTAAAAGTCCGATCTACATTGGTGATTAGCAGATCAAGCCATACGATTTTAGAAGCGAGTAGTGGATCTATCGGCATAGCCACCGGATCGTAAGTAATCGCGCCTGAAAGGAAATGCAGACCAAGATTGAGTCCCTGACTTCCTTTGAGCAAGTCTTGTATCTCTTCGTCACCTTCGGATCTACCAAAAGCTGGATCCAAATTGGCAAAAACAAGTTCCGGCACTCGAAGACCCAGATATCTGGCAATCTCTCCGCCTAGAAATTCTGAGATCAACGCTTTTTCCCGCTGTCCAGCCCCGCGGAATTTCAGCACATATTTAAAGTCGTCGTCAGCATCTGCCAATGCCGGGAGTGAGCCTCCCTCGCGCAGCGGCATGATGTAACGGGTCACATTGACGGTACGAAGTTTGAAGTGTTGATTCATGATTTTCAAATCGAAAATTATCTATTTCTTCTTAAAGTATTCCAAAGGAGTCGAAAAACTTCGGGAATGAAATGGAGTAACTTGTTTTCAGGATAGGTACTTTCTCCTGATTCTAATTAAAAATCAGATTTATGAAATCTCCTCACATGAAGTATTTCCTTACCATATCCCTTTTCCTAAGCTTTTTTTACTCCAAAAGTATAGCTCAATCATCCTCTGACCGAGAAGAAATCAGGCAAGTGGTACAGCTGTATTTTGATGGAATGATGGAGCGAAATCGGGAAAAGCTTGATTTGGCATTTATACCTGAAGCCAGGTTGATTGGCTACCGAGGAAAAGACCTTACCATTACTTCCTTTGAAACTTGGGCTACCGCTACTTCAAAAGGGGAACCCCGAAATCCTAATTTGCACAAAAATGAATTAGTTAATATTCGGGTGCAGGGAAACACCGCGGTAGCTGAAACCGAATTGTTTTGGCCGGGGATTTACTACTATGATTTTTTGACTTTGGTTAAGATTGGAGAGACTTGGAAAATTGTGAATAAAAGTTGGTCGGAGAAAAAGCTTTAACTAGCTAGGCTAACGAGTTTCTCATGAATCTTTAATACTTGGGGAATTAAGAGTTTATTATCCACATTTTTAATCACAAAGTCTGACAGCTCATTTTTTTCTTCGTCTGGAAGCTGTTGATCAATGATTTGATTGATTTGAGCCTCACTTCGATCGGGATCACGCATCATCACTCTGTTTACTCGTATTCTGAGGGGAGCGCTAACGTTGATTACATAATCCAAAAGATTTTGGCCTCCAGTCTCAAAAATCAAAGCGGCCTCTTTAAGGACGTAAGGACTTGATTGTGCATTTACCCAAGAATCGAAGTCATCCTTTACTGCAGGATGAACAAATCCATTGATCTGCTTGACTTTTTCGGGGTCTGAAAAAACTGTTTTAGCTAAAAAAGTGCGATTAAGTTGGCCTGATTCCAAATAGCTTTCTTTGCCAAAAGCAGAAATGATTTTTTCCTTTAAAACAGAATCTTCAATCATCAGCCGTTTGGCTCGATCATCTGAAGAATAAATAGGAATACCCAGAATTGAAAAAATCTTAGCCACAGTTGATTTTCCGGAACCGATACCTCCAGTAATCCCAACTTTAATTGGCTTAATTTTCATAGCGAAGCTTTACTATTGAAGGAGAAATACGGATTTGGTCTAGAAATTTTGGCATCGGGCGTACCTCGATTGTGATTGTGCTATCTGCCTTATTTCGTTTGGAATAATTCAGAATTGCTTCAAATTCCATTTCCTTAAGATCCTCTACGCTTCGCTCATCAATTAAGTAATCCATTACAATAGATACTTCTTCATTCGATAATGAGACTGATTTTGGGAAGTTAAGTTTCTGTATTTTTAATCGCTTATTTCCTTCTAAAAAAGCTATAACATCAAATGTAACAGTCACCGTTTCTTCTTTACTTGAAACCAAAGATGCGATTTCTTTGGGAAGCTTTACTACAAGTTCTTTGGACAGATCTGACTTGATTTTTTGTTCGTTAATTGCAATTTGGATTCCACCTTTCAATTGCTCTAAAATGGAACTTGGACCAGTTAAAGAAATTTCAGCTGGGTTGAATTTAGGAGAGGAGAGTAATCTGTAATTTTTAGCTAGCGAGTAGCTGGAGCTGTCAACTATGGCAGGGACTTTTAGGGTTTGGATTCG
>JAFMBQ010000653.1 GCA_017858365.1 Algoriphagus sp.
CTCGGATCAACCAATTCCTGATTAGCTAATCAATTGATCTACAGGTTAACTAATCAAAAAATTTCCAGATTCATCCAATTCCAAATTCCCTCCATTTTAAATTAATTAGTGCTTTTCAACTCCTTCACCTTTCTGATTTTCTTACCGATAGTATTCCTACTATACTGGTTTGTATTTCAGAAGAACTTGAAGCTTCAGAATGCCTTTCTATTACTGTCTAGCTATGTGTTTTATGGCTGGTGGGATTGGAGATTCCTAGGCTTGATTATCGCCAGCTCCGCGGTAGATTATTATTGCGGGATTAAGTTAGGGACCGTCATTGCGAGCAACGGAGGAGAGAAGCAATCTGTAAATAATGGAGAAGGATTGCTTCAGGTTGAAAAGGGCAGTAATAATTTAATTGCAGAGGACAACCTTCGCAATGAAGTAATCTCATGGTTCCAAGGACGGAGACTATTCCTCACCATAAGCCTCATCTTTAACCTAGGCATGCTGGGTTTCTTCAAATACTTCAACTTCTTTATCGATTCGGCAGCTGACTTTATCTCTGTTCTAGGGTTTCAGCCACATATTAGCACCCTAAACTTAATTCTTCCCGTAGGTATCAGTTTTTACACCTTTCAGACGCTGAGCTATTCGATTGATGTTTATCGCGGAAATCTGAAGCCAACCAAGGACCCAATAGCTTTCTTTACCTTTGTAGCTTTCTTTCCCCAGCTGGTAGCTGGGCCAATCGAGCGAGCTTCGAATCTCCTGCCTCAGTTCTTCAAAAAGCGGGAATTCAGTTATCAGCAAGCCTCGGATGGGATGAAGCTGATTCTATGGGGATTATTTAAGAAAATGGTGATCGCAGATAACTGCGCCTTGATAGTCAATCCTATCTTCGAGAACTACCAAACAGCTTCCGGATTAGAACTCATTATGGGAGCCATCCTCTTCGCATTCCAGATCTATGGTGATTTCTCAGGGTATTCAGATATAGCGATAGGAGTTGCCAAACTCTTTGGTTTCGATCTGATGACCAACTTCCGAACTCCTTATTTCAGTCGGGATATCGCTGAGTTCTGGCGGAGATGGCATATTTCACTCTCTACCTGGTTTCGGGATTATCTTTATATCCCACTTGGTGGAAGTAGAGTGACCAAAGCCAAAGCCATCCGAAATATCTTTATTGTATTCCTAGTCTCTGGCTTCTGGCATGGTGCCAACTGGTCCTTTTTCGCCTGGGGCGGAATTCATGCAGCTCTCTTTATCCCCATTTTCTTGATTGGTAAGAATAGAGCACACTTACATGAGGGCGAACACATTTTTCCTTCTTTCAAGGAAGTCTTTCAGATGTTATCAACTTTCCTATTGGTTTGTATCGCTTGGGTGTTTTTCAGGGCGGATACGATAGGAGATGCTTGGATTTATTTAAGTAAAATGTTTCAAAACCCAATTTTGCCAAGTAGTTTCGATTGGTTTAGATATCATTTAAGAATAGCATTAGTAATTTTTATTTTATTGGAATGGTTTGGAAGAAATGATCCAAGTTGGTTATCTCGACTTTCATTTAAGTGGTATCGATATCCTACCTACTTTTTCATTGGGTTTTTGATTATGTATTGGGGGGTATTTAATGAAAATATAGATTTTATATATTTTCAATTTTGATGAAAAAATTCTTATTTAAGTCTATTGTATTTTTTTTGATTGGTATTTTGATTTATCCATTCTTGATAGGTTTCCTTGGTTCATCTTGGTTGACACAGAGAAGACTAACAAAAAATCTAATTTTTTTTCAAGGTGGTAATAGTTTCATGTGGACTAAATTACAGGAAGCGGATACTACCAAAAATATCGATGTGTTAATATTAGGGTCATCTATTGCTTTGAGGGGGATTGATACAAGGGTTTTTGAAAAGTACGGACTTAGGGCTTTTAATATGGGCTCAAATTATCAAACACCTTTACAATCTGAATTTTTACTAAACAAGTATTTAGATCAGTTTTCACCAAAATATGTGATTTGGGAAGTTACTCCATTAACGTTTCAAAATAGTGGACTAGAATCGTTTATTGATGTGTTTTCAAATACCGATATAGGTATTGAGGCTTTCAAACAAAGTTTTAGGATTTCTAATATACTTGCTTGGAATTCTTTAATTATCTCTTTGACAAGGCAGAATTTTGGAGATTATAAAAAATATAAAGAAAGAGATATTAAAGGCGATAGTAAATATGTTAATGGAGGATATGTTGAAACTAATAATCCTGTTTTTAATGATAGCAGTAAATTGAATTCTTATAAAATCGAATTTTTAAATTATCAGAAATCATCATTTGAAAATGCCCTTTATTTTCTTAAAAAAAATAATGTCAAAGTGGTATTAATAAATTCACCAACAACTACAGAAGATTTTAATAATATTAAAAACTGGGAAGATATTATCACTTATTTTGAATCATTCAAAAAAGATAGGCTAGTTTATGATTACAGGAATTATAATGATTTAATCCCTGAATTTGGCGAAAATACTAATTTTTTTTCTGACAAAATCCATTTAAATAAAGTGGGGGCTAATGAGTATACTGAGATTCTATTAGATGATTTAAGA
>JAFMBQ010000654.1 GCA_017858365.1 Algoriphagus sp.
CAATATTGGTTTAGAAAATCGCTTGCTTTAAAACCTTCTTATGACACTTATGAGCAGTTAGGCCTCAGTTTTCTAGCAGAGGGGGAATTGGATAGCGTTGCAGCGCAAATCCCTAATATTGTAGCACTCGACAAGATCAATCCCTACTATCTCCAATCTGCGGGGATTTTGGCTTTTATGAAAAAAGATTTCAAACTCGCTAAAGACATTTTTGAAGAAGCGATGAAAATGAAGCCAAATTGGGATTCAGACCCCTATTTTAATGCCCCTGTATTTCTAGCCTATTTACTTAAAAATGACCTCAGCTACTTGATAAGTGCTGAGGGGAAAACGATTGATGCACAGGAATTGATAGACCGAAAATTAGCTAACTATGAAGACGTGCTTTCGGGAAATGAACCGGATAAAGACTTTGCTTTTTTTGCAGCTGGTTTAGAGGCTATTAAAGGAAATAATCTAAATGCAATGAATTATCTTGAAACAGCGAAGGAGTTGAATTTTCAAGATTACGTTATGCTTGAGAATAATGTCATTTTTAATAATCTTCGCTCAAGCCCAGATTTCATACTTTATTTAGAAAAAATTAAAGGGGAAATCAGGGTGATGAGTTTAAATTCTTGGTTGAATAAATCACATTAAAGCTTCCAGCTTTGAAAGAATCAATTGAGGAGCTGAAGGCAATGTCCAGATTAATTTCACTTTCCCCAATAACTAGTAGTCCTCAACTTTTTAATTCAAGTTTACTCCTGATTCCCTGGTCCATAATTTCATTTTTGAAAATCAGTTGAATAAAATATGGCCCATTTGTATTCAAATGGGCCATATTTTTTGAATTAGAGAGATGATTTTTAGCGGACTTTAGGAATTGAATATGTTCTACCATTACAGGTAATTGTTTGCATCACCGCAGGGTTTCCATTAGATGCAAAAATGATCCCTGCTACTAAAGCATTTGCCATCGAAGTCCCAGACATCATCATATAGTCATTAGTTGGGAAGGTGGAGAATATTGGGTTCCCCGGAGCTACCCAGTCAACGTTCGCTCCAAAATTTGAAAAAGAAGAACAGCCAATTACCCCATCAGTACAATTACTGTCTACAGATCCTACTGTAATAATATTAGGTCCATTGATACATCCAGGTGAATTGAGCATCGCGTCTCCACTATCATTACCGGCAGACATGACCACAAAAACTCCAAGTTTTGCTACATTCTCGATCGCTTCTTTCAGTTGAATATTACTATTCTCACAATTGGCAACATTGAAGCTCCCTAAACTCATAATCACTACATCTCCTTTTATACCAAATTTTGCCACATGGTCCAAAGCTCCTATGATATCAGACCAGAATCCTTCACCGTTTGCATCTAGTACCTTAAGTGAAATTAAATTTGCTCCTTCAGCCACTCCGCTCATTCGGAATTGACTTGGATTTCCTTTGCCATCAGCTGCAGCAATTCCTGCAATATGCGTCCCATGTCCTACCTTGTCAGAAAGAGGATTAGAATCGACAAAAGATTTACTATATTTTTTATCAACTCTCAAATCTTGGTGACGACTATCAATCCCTGAATCAACTACCCAAATTGATTCTTTTCTTGAACCGTTAACCTTCACTGGTCCCATGGATTGTATCACTGCACAGCTTGTTCCTTGATCGATATCGTAGGAATATTCCTCCTGCATCCTTGGTCTGCTTTGCATCCGAGGCTTACTTTGCATTCTTGGTCTACTCTGCATTTTGAAATCTTCTAAGACGGATTGAACATACGGGTCATTAAGTAAAGACTGGCGCTGAACATCTGTTAATTCCGCTACAAATCCGACTTCTGCATCAGCAAAGAAAGAAATTAACTTGGTCACACCTTTTCCTTTAGCGACATCATTTACCTTTTTCAATTTTTGATCCCTGGAAATTTTACCTCTATTATTATTACTATCCCGATCACCAGTTTCACCTCTTGTGGTAGCCACACCCGATTCTTTAAGCTTAACTACATACCTTTTTTGAGCTTCAACTTCATTAAAGAGAAAGATCAAAATGATTATAGTAAGTATCTTTTTCATGATCCACTAAAAATTTGTTAAAATAATTATATCCAATTTGGTTAAAAATCAGATAAGTATAAAACCTCTCCTAAATAAATTCTGCTCTACCCAAGGCTATTTTTCTGAGTCAAACTCCTTTTCAAGTTCTCCTCGGTAGAAACTTAAGTTCTCTTTTACTTTATTATCGAGATCTGGATTCTTTATATCCGTCAGCTTTTGCATTTCTTCTAATATAACTTTCGCTACTAAGACTCGAGCTGTCTCTTTATTATCTGCTGGTATGATATACCAAGGAGCATTTGGTTTCGATGTTCGATTGATGGCGTCTTCATAGTATTCCTGATATTTATCCCAATATGATCTTTCTTTAAGATCTCCCGCAGAAAATTTCCAATTGTGCTTAGGCTCATCCAATCTTCTGAGCAACCGCTTGCGCTGCTCTTCTTTGCTCAAGTGAAGATAGAATTTCAAGATAATTGTTCCATTCTGCCGAACATGTTTTTCAAAATTGATAATCTGCTCAAATCTATTTTCCCAGAATTCA
>JAFMBQ010000655.1 GCA_017858365.1 Algoriphagus sp.
ATCAGTATTATGCCCGGCGGAGGCACTAGACCTGAGCATGTGAAGGTTCTAAATCAAAATGGATTTCTAAAGGAGATTCATGCATCCTGTAGAACTATTATTCCCTCAAAAAACCAATTTATCAACCAAGGGTTATCATTTTCATCCGAGCCTGTGGCATTTAGCCATCATCTTGGAATCGATCATGAAATAGTCAACCAGTTTTTAGAAGTATTAGATTAATGAAATTCCAATTTTCAGTTTATTTCCTCCTCGGAATAATTTTGGTCGCTTGTAACCCAATTTCGGAGCGCAAACAACCCCCACCAACGTTAGAACAACTTGCAACAACGGATTTGAAACTCGATGGTGAACAGTTGGCAAATGCCTATTGTGCCAGTTGCCATCTCAAACCAGATCCCAGTATTTTAGATCAAAAAACATGGGTGGAAAATGTGCTTCCAGATATGAGGAAGCGACTTGGTTTGTATTTGGAAGAGGATTTTGGAGTTGATCTACCAGAAGATGTTGGCGTGCCAAAAGGGATTTATTCTAAAGTACAATTGATTCAACGAGACGATTGGCAGAAAATATTACAATACTATCAGGAAAATTCCCCGGAAGCACCTTTGCCTCAGGCTAATAAAAAGAATCCTAAAGTCGGTATCCCAGGCTTCGAGTTGATCCAGCCGAAATATGATTTTGTCTATCCGAATCTGACCACTATGCTCCGAATTCATCCAAAGACAGGACAACTTTGGATTGGCAATCGCTTTCGAACAGTGTTTATCTTGGATCCGAAAAAAGGTTTTCAACGAATGGATTCTATTGCTACTTCAATTGCACCGGTTGAAATCCGCTGGAACTCTGAATCTGAATTTGAATTTGAATTGTTGACCATGGGCTTGATGGATCCATCAAATGATTCCATAGGATCAATTGTTAAATATACTCGAAAAGGGGGGCTATGGATGGAGGAAATGATTATGGATAGTCTAATGCGTCCGGTACATTTCTTGAAATTGGATTTGAATGGAGATAATCGATTTGAATATGTTATTTCCCAGTTTGGTAATCATCTGGGTAAACTTTCCTTAAACTCAGATTCTCAACCAGAAAAAATTCTATCAAGCTTCCCCGGAGCTAGAAGAACCATTTCCAGAGATTTGGATCAGGATGGCGATTTAGATTTGGTAGTTCAAATGACACAGTCGCGTGAAAGTATTCGGGCCTTCATCAATGATGGAAAAGGTGATTTTCGGGAGAAGACTCTTCTTGAATTCCATCCGGCATTTGGGTCGAGTGACTTTAGACTAGAGGACATGAACAGCGATGGATTCGACGATATTATTTTGGTCAATGGAGATAATGCGGATCAATCTCAGGTTTTAAAAAATTATCATGGAGTTAGGATCTTCTTAAATGATGGAAAAAATAACTTTGAGGAAAGTTGGTTTTACCCGATGCATGGTGCTAGTGGACTTGAGGTAGATGATTTTGATGGAGATGGAGATTTGGATCTCTTTGCGATAGCATTTTTTCCGGATCCAAAACAAAGTCCGAGACAGGATTTGATTTATTTCAGACAAGAATCGGGTGGTGATTTTAGCCCGTTTGTTCTGGCAAAAGGAATTGACTCAAATTGGCTTACTATTACAAAAGGTGATCTCGATTTAGATGGAGATCAAGATGTAGTGGTAGGAAGTTTTGAATTTAATGATCTGTATAAAAGGCCTCAAAATAACTGGAAACCATTTATAATCTTGAAAAATATGAAAAAATAAAATTCTGGATAATCAGAATAAATGAATTTTTGAACGCTATTGAGTCTAAAGAACACAATTCTTATTTGCTATCGAGTCATTTTTTCAGTAAATTATTCTTCATTCGATAAATTATTTTTGATATGGTAAAAAGTTTTCAAGGCGTGCGAGTGGTTGAGCCAAAAAAAGCACCAGTTGTACAAATCTTAGTTAAGGACAATATGTCTACTAATTTAGTAACATTCAATCCGGATGACACGATAGAACAGGTCATGGAGTTATTGACTAAGAAAAAGATATCAGGTGCCCCTGTAGTAGATAGTTCAGGTATGCTGGTGGGGATCATCTCAGAAGTGGACTGTCTTAGAGAAATCATCAAAGGCAAATATTCTAACACACCAAAGTTCCCCGGAAAGGTAAGTGAGCATATGACCCAGGATGTAATTACGCTTTCACCTGAATTATCACTTTTTGATGCAGCACAGAAATTTTTGGAGCTAAAAATCAGAAGATTTCCAGTGTTAAAGGATGGAAAACTCGTGGGTCAGATCAGTTTGAGTGATGTGATTCGCGCTTTTCCAAAACTTAAACAAACAACTTGGTAGGCGAAACTATCAAAGGTATTTTTTTATTTTGAGTGGGCTAAAGCTTGAGTTACATCAGCAATTATATCTTCCTGGTGTTCTAATCCGACTGAAAGGCGTATCAACCCATCAGTGATTCCAACTTGCTTTCTTTCACTTTCGGAAAGTTTGCTGTGAGTCGTAGATGCTGGATGCGTAATGATACTTCTGCTGTCGCCAAGGTTTGCGGTGATTGAGATCATTTTTAGTGCGTCTATAAAT
>JAFMBQ010000656.1 GCA_017858365.1 Algoriphagus sp.
TTTCAATTCTAGTTTTAGAGGGCATTTCATATACTTTTTGAATAGCTAAAGCTAGTTCTCTGAAGTCTAATTTGTCATCCCAGATATAAGGTGTTGATGGTGAACCGACCAAAGACATATTATTTGGGAATACAGGTACTACCCATTTACCATGTTTTTTATATTTACCAAAATGGTTGGAAGGAAATTCAGAAGTAAAATTAATCCATTTACCATTTTCATCTTCAAATCTCATTTGATCTTGCATACCACCTGTTACATTAGCAATAATCATTTTACCTGCCATCATAGCCTCAGTGAGTGCTAATCCCCATCCTTCATTTGAAGTAGGTAATACAGTTACATCTCCTATATTATATAATTTATTTAACTCTGATGTGTCAATTCTACCATCTGAGAAAAATACATTTGAATTTTTACCGAATAATAATTCTCTAACAGCATATAAATCTGTACCATTATTATCTACGGGTTGAGTGTGTAGTACTAATGCTACTTTATTCGCTTTTTCTTTAGGTAATGAATCTAAAAATAATTTATGGGCAGCCATTAAATCACTAATACACTTTCTTCTTATATTTCTAGAGTTAAAGAATACAGTAAAGTCAAATTCTTTATCACCAAATATTTTTTTCTTAGTTTCTTTTAATTCATCTTGATTCTCAATGGGATAAAATTGTTTTTCATTAATACCATGGGGTACATAAGTGATGATTTTATCTTTAGCTTTAGAACCTAAAACCATTTCATTGATGTTTTTAGTTTGTTTACTAATTGCTAATAAAGTATCACATGATTCATAAAATGCTCTATTATATAAGGGAGCTGGTAGATCATCCCATATATTGATATAAATCATTGGAATTTGTTTTCTTATCTCATTTTCAATAGCAAATAACCAATCATAATATCGTGGATCTGTAAAGAAAAATAACCCATCAGGTTTTTCAGTTTTAATTAAACTTCTAATAAGTTCAGCATCACCATATCCTTTATTAGGATATATAATAACAGATGAATCATTTATTCCTATTTCTTGATTTGTTGCTTGAGATAAATCTAATCTTTTCCCGGCTTCAGGGTGGTTTATGGCTGCTCCTATAATCACCCAATTATAATGATGAGAAGTACCTAAAACTATTTCTCTAGACATTGTAGCTACTCCTGAGTGCATTCTTATATCATCACAAATGAATAAGATTTTTTTACGTTGGTCAGGAGGTAAATAACCTTCTATTTGCATAAAACTAATTTATTTTTTATTATTTTTTTAATTCTAAGTTCATATGATTATGAACCATCTTTTGAAATTCAGGATCTGTTAAGTATAAATGCATACCACGGTCTGCTAATTTTTGAAGTGAAAATTTTGTTTTAACACATTCAATTTTAAAAGCTTCAAAAATTTCTTTATCTACCTTTACACTTGTTAATTGTTGATTGTTTGCCATAATTTATATTTTTTAATGTTATATATAAATATATGCAATTTTAATAAAATGAAAATTTATTTTTGACTTCTTCATTTTTGTTACACAAATTTGGGTTATTTTTATATTGGCAAAATCTACAATTTGATGCTGATGGGTTTTTTTCTAACTCATGCATTTTAAAAGTTCCATCTGAGTTAAATGTGTTATTTATAAATGTTTCTAATAGTTGTGTTGATTTATTTATTTTAACTTTACCAGATGATGGTTTAAATTCTTGTATACGTTTTTGGGGAAATTCTCCCCCTTCATATAATTTTCTTCTAGTAATAAAATATTCTACTTCAATATTATCAATTGGAAAATTATACTGTTCAGCAAAGAATTTTTTATATAAGACTAGTTGAGATGTTTTAACATCATCTTTTTTATCTTTATCACCCCAACCTCTAGTTGAAGTTTTAATATCAAGAATTTTTATGGTGTTTGTAGGTTCATGGTAGAAAACTACATCTAAAAAACCTCCAAATAATACATTAGATATATTTTTAATAGGCTTTAATACTAAAGGCATCTCACATCCTACTAAATACCACCCACGTTTTGAAAAATAAGCACCACTTTTCTTTCTAATATAATTTATAATATTTATCCCATCCTCATAAAATTCAGCTAACTCTGCTGCATTACTAAAATGAATTTTTTTATTCTTATCATAGAAATTTTGATATTCATCTCGCATTGAATTTTTTAAGGTATTTTCTGAATCCAATCTATTAGCAGCTGCTTTACTTTTCTCGTATAATACAGTTAAATATTCTTGAAGGGTGGTATGTAGGGCTGTTCCAAACACAGCATGTATACTAGGTTCAAAAACTTTATATCCATCTCTATATCTTAATCCCCATCTATGAGGACAACTAGAGTAGATACTTAATTGTGAGTAAGAAATATTTTTATTAAAAGCGTAATTTATCTCAGGTACACTTACTTTTTTTATTTCTTTTAATATTTGAGGAGTTTTTTTAGCCAAGATGTTTTATTTTTTCCATTTACCTTTACTAACAATTTGAGCTATGATCCCATAATTAGTTAAATCAACCCATGAATCCATAGTTGGTTCATTATCTAATGGGTTTTTATTACCTAATAATACT
>JAFMBQ010000092.1 GCA_017858365.1 Algoriphagus sp.
AAATTAATGCCCTTTACCAAGGGGCATTCGCCTATGTTTTTCCTTCATCCAATGAAGGGTTTGGAATTCCAATCATAGAGGCTATGCGGGCAGGCATCCCGGTAATCCATTCTGATCAACCCGCTTTGGTAGAAGTCAGTGCGGGCGCAGGAATCGTTTGTAAAATCGGAGATTTGGACGATTTAGCAGAAAAAATGATACTTTTGAGCCGGGAAAACACGCTACGTGAGCTTTTAATCCAAAAAGGATTGCAGCGGGCGGAGGATTTTTCTTCAAAGAAATTTATTGAAGCTTTTCACCAGATTATTTTGGATCTGCAAAACTAGTCCATGCGGCAAATAACCTGTCCGGTTTGTAATTCGATTCCCGTTGAAAACCTTAAAGCCTTTCAAATCTGCACCTGTAATCAATGTCAGGTTGGCTGGACTTTTATTCCTGATTCGATAGATACGGAGGAATTATACCAAGACGAGGTCTACCAAGTAGTCGATAATCGACGATCCATATTTGAGCGAATTATCTTCTCAGAAGCTCGAAAAATTCTCTCAAAAGCTAAGCAAATCAGATCGGATGCTTCCACTTTGCTTGATTTTGGCTCCGGAAAAGGCCAGTTTCTCTGGGTAGCTAAAGTTGAAGGTTGGAACGGTCTGGGAATAGAAACTGCGAAAGCCAGAGCAGATTTTGCCACAATTCATTATCAGGTAAAAGTTAACCTTGATTTTTATTCTGGGGGAAAAATCGAAGGAGCTCCTTTTGATTTGATCACGCTGAATCATGTTTTGGAGCATTTGCCTGAACCAATGGCACTGGTTAATGAGCTCTTGAGTTCTAATCTCGCAAAAGGAGGATTGGTGTATATCGAAGTCCCTAGAGCCAATTCGTGGCAGGCAAAAATTGCAGGCAAAAATTGGATGCATTGGGATATTCCAAAGCATTTGACACATTGGAGGGAGGATATTCTCAAAGCTGAAATGGCGAATATTGGATTTTCAAAAAAGGATGATCGGCGGTTTTCAATTCATTTGGGATTGATGGGAATGGTGCAATCCCTACTTAGTATTTTTGGCTTTAGAGAAAATCTCGTATTGAGATTGAAACGAGAAAAAACGATTGGCCTACTTTTAGGAATTGGGATGGTTTTACCCCTGGCATGGTTGTTAGAACTGATTTCTACCTTTTTTAATCGATCTGGGATCATTGGAGTATATTTTAAGTCAAATGACTGAGAAACGGAATGTCCTTTTTTTACAATCCTCCTCAGAGCTCTATGGTTCTGGGAAAATAATTTGTCAAGTGCTACAGGTTTACCGTAGCCAAGGATTTAACCCAATAGTACTACTTACCGGACCAGGTCCACTAGCAGATGTACTAATCAAGGATGGTTATACTGTCCGCATTAAAAATCTTGGAATTCTCCGCAGAAAATATGTGAAGCCAAGTGGGTTGATAAATAGATTGAGCAAGAATATTCAAGCTTATAGTTACTTGAATCAACTTCATCGGGAGTACGATTTTCAATTAGTCTATTCCAATACCCTAGCAGTCGTGGTGGGTGCCTGGTGGGCAAGAAGACGAAATATTTGTCACATTTGGCATATTCATGAAATCCTGCTGGGACCTTTACCTTTGGTAAAAATGCTAGCCAGACTACTTGATGCTAGCACATCTGAGCCTATTGTAGTTTCTCAAGCGGTGGGCGATCACTGGAAGGATAAACTTAAAAAAGCAAAATCTACGGTCATTCACAATGGTATTTGCTATTATCCGTACTTGAAAAAATTTCCAAATTCCAAGCAGAGGTTAGGGATAGATGAAAATCGAGTTGTAGTCACCATGGTGGGGCGAATAAATCCTGGAAAAGGACAGCTTTTTTTTTTAGAAATGGCTGAGATGTTGGTGGAGAAATATCCTATGCTATATTTTCTACTCGTCGGGGATCCATTTCCTGGATATGAATCCATTGAGCAGGAAATTATTCAAAAAATCGAATCTCCAACTCTTAGCTCTTCCGTCAATTACTTAGGGTTTAGATCAGATATTCCTGAAATCCTTGCCGCTACGGACATATTTGTGCTGCCTTCGATCCTTCCAGATTCATTTCCAACGGTCATTTTAGAGGCAATGGCTGCTGGTAAACCAGTGGTCGCCACGCACTCCGGTGGGGCGTCTGAGATGGTCATCGATGAGGAGACTGGCTTGTTAATTTCGATAGGAGATGTGAAAAAGGGAGCAGAAGCTTTAGACAAACTGATTAAAAATGTAAATTTGCGCATTGAAATGGGAAAAGCAGGTCGCAACAGAGTACTCCATGAATATAGCTTGGAGTCTTTTGAAGAAAAAATTACAAATCACTTATGGCGCCAAGTAAGAAAAAGCTGAAGGTTGCCATTATGGGTGCCAAGGGTTATCCCTACGTATATGGAGGCTATGATACTTTGATCCGAGAACTTGGAGAGAGGTTAGTCGAACGTGGGGTTTCGGTAAGAGTATACAATCATCGGGCACTTTTTAAAGAAAAACCGCACTACGTTAATGGCATAGAATGCATCTATACTCCTGCAGTAGAGCGAAAGAGTTTGACTCAATTGACTCATAGTTTTTTTTCTATGGTGCATGCCTGTTTTTCGGATGTGGATGTCATTTTCGTAGTCAATAGTGGGAATGGGCCATTTGGTCTAATTTCCAGACTTTTTGGTAAACCTACGGTAATAAATGTCGATGGCTTAGAATGGCTTCGCCCAAAATGGAAGGGAGCAGGTTCGAAGTATTTTCTCTGGGCTTCCCGAATGGCCACAAAGTTCTATGACCAAGTGATCAATGATTCTGAGGAAATGCGACGTGTGTATCTGGAATTATTTGATGCAGATTCTAAGGTCATTGCTTATGGAGCAAATCCCCGAGAAAGTGCGGAAAGTAAATTTATTGAAAAATGGGGCCTGATTCCCGAATCATACTTCCTAATCGTGGGGAGACTAGTTCCTGATAATAATGCCGATTTGATTATTGAAGGATTTTTGAAATCTAACTCAAATCGGAAATTGGTGATTGTTGGTGATCAACCTTTTGAAGATGAATGGGCTGATCAGTTGAAGAAAATCAGTGATCCAAGAATTTTATTCACTGGATATGTAAGGGATCCCGATGAATTGGCGTCTTTCTACATTCATTCCTTTGCATATTTTCACGGACATGAGTATGGAGGGACTAATCCCGCAATGCTCAAAGCGATGGGTTACGGTTGTGCAATATTGGCATTGGATACGCCTTTTAATCAGGAGATGTTACAAAATGGAAAGCATGGCTGGTACTTCGACAAGAATGTGAAAGCCGTGAAAGAAATCGTTGGTAAAGCGGAGAACGACCCATCTCAAATGGATGAATTCCGAAAGGAGGCTCGCTCCGGTTTGACTCAGAAATATAATTGGGATTATGTGACTCAGCAGTACATTGAAGTTTTCGAAGAATTATCAGGAAAAAGAGTTCTTTCGAAGATGCCTGTTGGAAAGGTTACTTTAGAAAATATTATAGATTCACAGTGATCTGATTTTTAGAGTGCTCATTGGGTCGTGAAGAGCTTCGAGAAAAAGAAAAAATGCTTCCGAAATTCATACCTATCCTAATGCAATCCGCTATTAAAATTCGCGAAAACCTTTAGGAAAGTACAATTTCTTGGAACTTTAAGCTCATTTTGAGGCTTACCAAAACATAACTTTTAACCCTAAACTTTAAACTAATGATCAGAAAAGCAACTGCCGTCTGGAATGGAACAGGAAAAGAAGGAAAAGGCCACTTAACTACAGCTAGCACAGTACTAAATAAGGCTCAATATTCTTTTAATACAAGATTTGAAGATGGGGTCGGTACAAACCCAGAGGAACTAATTGCAGCAGCTCATGCGGGTTGTTTTGCCATGAAGTTAAGTTTCAACCTAAGTGGCGAAGGCTTGAATCCTGAAGAACTTGATGTGACGTCAAACATTACTTTTGAAGAAGGCACGCTCAAAAAATCACACCTTGTGCTCAAAGCAAAAGTAGCAGGTGTAAGTGAGGAGAAATTTGCTGAACTCGTCAAAGATGCAGAGGAAAACTGTCCGATCTCTAAAGCATTGAATATGGAAATCAGCGTGGAGTACACGCTCAATGCCTAATCAAAAAGGCAATTGATGAAAAAGCAGGTGTGAATACCTGCTTTTTTTATTTCCATCGAAACTTCTTCCAGGCCTCTTGTTTTTTTTCATCTAAGAAAGTCCACGCTAAAAACCTGCTTTTCTTATTTCCCTGAGACATTTTAAAAACTTTTTGAGAATAAACCCCAGTCTTCCTAAGTATCAGTTCTAGTGCTTTGAGATGTTCAGACTTTGACACCAAACAGGTAAACCAAAAGACTTGATTTTGAAATCTAAAGCTCTCTGTTATCATATTTTGGATAAATGTCAATTCACCACCTAGGGTCCAGAGTTCTGCTGATTGGCCTCCAAAATTTAAAAGAGGTTTCGGATTTCCTTTGCCCGTAAGATTTCGGATTTTTCTCTTACTGCCTTCCTGAGCTGTTTTGAGAGAATCATGGAAGGGTGGATTGCAAAGGGTGAAATCGAAGAAATCTTCTTTACTGATGATCCCATCGAAAATCTTAGAAGCATCATTTTGAGCCCGAAGCTCAATCTTCGGTTGAAATATAGGGTTGCTACTCAATATATTTTCTGCTGAAGCAAGGGCTATTGGATTCAACTCAACACCAGTCATATTCCAACCCTGAATGGCTACCCCCAAGAGCGGGTAGATTAAATTAGCTCCGGTACCGATATCCAATCCGTGAATTCTAGATCTGTCAGGTAGCTTGCCGCTATTGCTTTGCACCAGCAAATCTCCCAAATAATGAATATAATCTGCTCGTCCAGGAATAGGTGGACAGAGAAACCCCTCTGGAATTTCCCAATTCGCAACTTGGTAAAAATGCTTTAAGAGTGCTCGATTGAGTGCCAATACGGCTTTCGGATCCGAAAAATCAAGTGTTTGAATTCCGAAAGAATTGACCAATACATGTCTTTCTAGCTCAGAGGAAGTTTTGATTAGTGCTTCTAAATCATAGCTTCCTTGATGAAGGTTTTGAGGATGTAAACTTGCTTCGCTAGTTGATTTTTTGGGCCTTTCCATAAGTGAAAAATTTCTCTCTAAATCAGTTCGATTTTGGAGATCTCCAATCGAAAATTTTCTGCTTCTTTATTTCCTATCAGAAAGGCAAGTTCGTGTATTTGGGCGGCATTGAAATTTGGGATCTCCAATTTTCTGCCGCGAAAGGCGGGATACATAGCAGAAAGTGGAATCACAACTTCTTGCCAAACTCCTGTTGTTTGGAACTCAGAAATATAAGAATGCCTATCGTAAGGGCTTGATTTGATTCGAAACTGATAGGCCTTACCATCTCCTTTCAAGGTGATTCTGACTTTGGTGTTATTCCCCACCTTTGTATTAAGAGAGTGGCGGAGGGAGGAAAATCCTCCATTATTTTCTAAAGAGACTTTACCTTGAAAGATGCCGTTTCCTACTTCATTGATGGAAAATTTCCCCTCGGATCTTCCTCCCATGACTACATCATCGACAATTTGCCAATCTGATTTGAGTGAATTTTGACTAAAATCGTAGAGCATTATTGAAATCATAAATGGGAAGTATAGAAGTGCTTTCACACTAACAAAAGCAGAGATTTTATTATTTTGTTTAATTCAGGGATAGCTAGCTGGTAAACTGCCCGCTGCAATCTGCTCAGTCTACCTCGAAAATCAACTTCATGGTAATGGAAGCTGTTTTGTTTTTGTCAGCGGTGTTGAATGTGCCACCCCAGGAATAGTCTTCACCAGAGTTTTGGCCGGTAATCTGGAAGATACCCATATTTGCTGAGATCAGATCTCCAAGATCCCCATTGGAGTTTTCAGCAATTCGCTCGGCTCGGATGGTTGCATCTTCGGTGGCTTTGGCTATCATCTCCAGTTTGAGAGATTCAAGTTCGGTATAATAGTAGCGCGGATTTTGGGAGTAAAATGTAATGCCCTGATTCAATAGCTCAGTGATTTCCCGAGAGATTTTTTCGACTTTCTCCACCTCTTTTGATTCAATTTTCAGGGATTGATTCAGTTGGTATCCGGTGAAAGTTTGGCCGAGAAAGCGACCGTCATTGGAATAGTTTTGCTGATACTGGGGACTGGTGGTTACCGCATTAAAGATGAGTTGATTCTCAGGAATGCCTTTGGATTTCAAATAGGCAGTAACCGCTTTTTTATCGGATTCTAGATCAGAATAGGCTGAGGTTAAGTCTTTGCTTTCCCTACTAAAATTTCCCTCCCAGACGATTAGATCAGAAGTGAAATTACTCTCGCCTAGACCTGTGACATTTATTGTTCCCTGTGGGCGATTTCGATTAATGACTGCATTTCCTAAAATAAATGCAGCAATGATAATGGCCAATGCAAATAGAATAGCTGGAATGTTCTTTTTCATCTGTTTATAATTTGTTTTTTAAAGGCCATCTGGAATCTCGCATCACTTAATCATTCCTCTGTGTGTCGCTAGCGTCATGCTCGATTTCATTTGGAAAAAATTAGTCTATTGAAAATAACGATTTGACCTCATGGAAACAAAAAACCCGCCATAAAGACGGGTTTTAAGAAGGTTTAACTCGCTTAGATTTACAAAACCCGCTGCTTAAATTCCTGTGATTTTGGATTCTCCAAATCAATCAAATAGCCGTTGATCACTGCATATTTTAATTTCCCATCGTTTGCAAGAAAGAAATTAGGAGTAGCGCCTGTCATCCAACCCTGGCTTAGCTTTTCGGTGCTAGCCAAAATGTTTATTGGTAATTGATGGAGGGTGTTTTTGGCAGTGTTTTTCACTTTTACAGCGAGATAGCCATCTTTAAGAAGTTCTAGCGCTTTTGCTTCTGTAATTTGATCGATCGATTCAAAAGTACTCTGATAGACTTTCCCTTCTGTATAGCGCATGCCGGAAGCATCCAGAGAATCCATTCCAAAAAATACCTGCATATCGCCAAGATCTTCAATTGAGGAATTCATATAATAAGTGCTTCCAGCAGTCACATCTCTTCTTCTAATCGCTAAATCGACAGGATAGAATTTTCCACTAACCGGAACTTCCACTTCCTCGAGTATCAAATCCATCAACTGAGTATTATTATCACCAATGGCAAAATACTGCTCGGTGGTATACTGCTCGTAGCCTTTGGTCGCGATCTGATGCAGGGCATTCAGAATAATCATGAAATTCAGCTTGCGGATATATTGCTTCTCCGGATCGTCAGTATATCCTCCCGACTCGATTAAGATAGTGCTCGTTCCCCATTTTTGGATATTATCCCCAAAGGCCCGAGGTTCGAATTCATCATCATACTTTCCTACCTGTCCGGGGATCACCTTTTGAAGGATTTCGTTCATTCCGGCGATGGTCTGCATGGCTCTTTTTCGAACATCGTTGATATCTGTCGCTTCATTATAGGCTGGTGCCAAAACTGAAATAGTCGCTTGCTTTGGCGTGTTGTGTACATTGTAGTAGATCTGCTGATCGTGAAGATTGAAGCCAAATTCTGGTTCGAATTTGTCTCGTGCATTTTTGAGGATTTGTGCCTCCGGCGAAATTTGGGAGACTGCATCCCGGTTGAGATCGATGTCTAGCGCATTTCTTCGCTTAAAAGCTTCCGCTCCATCAGGGTTGATCATTGGAATGAATTTGATCTGAAGTTGATCCTTCAAAAGCGCACGTAATTCATCATATCCATCACCGCTGCCCTTGAGGAAATTGAAAAGATCGAATAAGGACATCGTTGCGGTACTCTCGTTGCCATGCATTTGTGACCAGAGCATCACCTTTGTTTTTCCTGTTCCCCAATCCAAGGAAGAAACACTTCGCCCTTCAATCGATTCTCCCAATTTTTCCAGTTCAAAGGCATCGGCATGTTTCTGGATCAAAGGTTGGAGGTCTGCATGTTTGAATCTTCTATGGGTAATTGCAGATTCTAGGTAGCGTTCTTGAGCAGCTTCCAAAGCTGAAATTGAAAGCGGCTCGAAAGTCTGAGCAATTGCAGTTTTATTCCCAACATTAAATAGGAAAAACAGCAAAAAAAGGCTAACCTGAGGGGTGAGGATTGGTTTCATAAATCTTTATTTTCACAGTAATTTATTTGTAAATCTAGGCAACTTGGGAGGGAAATTCCTCTTATTTTGCATTAAATTCAGTATTTATGGCCATCAAATTATCCTATATAGTAAAGGACCTTCCTTTAAAACACACCTTCACGATTGCACATCAAAGCCGTGATGTACAAGATACGCTGATCGTAAAACTAGACGATGCAATTTTTTATGGCTTAGGAGAGTCGACGACCAATCCATTTTACGGAATGACGATTGGTAATATGATTGAATGCATCGAAAAAATCAGGCCAATTGTTGAAAATGGATCTTGGGAAACACCAGAACAGTTGTGGGAACTCGGTAGGGAGATCTTCAAAGAAAACCCTTTCGCTCAAAGTGCCTTAGATATGGCGGCGTGGGATCTTTACGCTAAGAAAAAGGGCAAAAAGCTGTATGAATTATTAGGCTTAGATCCTAAAAAAATCCCCTTGACTAACTTTACCATCGGAATAGATACCATCGAGAAGATGGTTTCCAAAATGAAAGAGGTAGACTGGCCGATTTATAAAATCAAGCTTGGAACTGAAAATGACTTGGAAATTATCCGAGAACTTCGAAAGCACACTGACTCAGTATTTCGAATAGACGCAAATTGTGCCTGGACTGCAGATCAAGCGATTGCCTATTCGGGTGAGCTGAGCAAGCTGGGGGTAGAATTCATGGAGCAGCCATTAGGAAAAGATGATCTGGAAGGCATGCGTAGGGTTTTTACAGAAAGTAAGTTGCCTGTAATGGCAGACGAAAGCTGCATCGTCGAATCAGATGTTAAGAAATGTCACGGACTTTTTAATGCCATCAATGTAAAGCTGGTGAAAGCTGGAGGCATTACTCCGGGCCTAAGAATGCTGAAGGAGGCAAAATCTCTAGGTATGAAAACGATGGTAGGCTGTATGACAGAGTCTTCGGTCGGGATTACAGCAATAGCCCATATTGCTCCATTGCTTGATTATGTAGATATGGATGGAGCTATGCTTTTATCACAAGATCCTGCTAGGGGAGTTCAGATTAGCGTTGATCAAGTTATTTTCCCTGAGGGAAATGGGATTGGTGCGACACTAATCGAGGAGGATAATTGAGAAAGGCTATTTATCTCATTGTATAGAATGCTGGAATGAAGCTTTGGTGGGATCGGGATAAATTAAAGCTTAATAAAAAACATTGGTCCAAGTCCGAAGACTTGAACCAATGTTTTCTTAATGAATTACTTTGTGCCTGAAAGACCTATTTATTGCTCTTCACTCACGATTAGCTTGAATCCTTCACCATGTACGGTGATGATCTGAACTTTAGGATCATCTTTAAGTAGCTTTCGGATTTTACTCAAATACACATCCATGCTTCGTGCGTTGAAGTAACTGTCATCTCCCCAGATTTGCTTGAGCGCATGGCTTCGATTGACCAGCTTGTTCATTTCTGCAGCTAAGATTCGAATCAACTCATTCTCCTTGGAAGTCAGTTTATTTCTTCCCTTAGGACCTTCAAGAACTTGCTCATCGTAGTGAAGGATGAAATCCCCGAATTTGTATACTTTCAAAGCATTCACTTCATCCGATTTCTTGGTTCTTCTTAGGATTGCATTGACCCGAAGAAGTAATTCTTCCATGCTAAAAGGCTTGGTGATGTAGTCGTCTGCACCGATTTTGAGTCCTTCGATGATGTCATCCTTTTGATTTTTGGCTGTCAAAAAAAGAATTGGAAGGTCTTCTTGAACCTTCTTGATCTCTTTTGCCAAAGTGAATCCATCTTTTTTGGGCATCATGATGTCCAAAAGACAAAGGTCAAATTTATCTTTTTTAAACTTATTCCAGCCTTCCTCACCATCTCTGCAGAGTGTGGGTTCATAGCCTTTCATTTCTAAATATTCTTTTAGGATATCACCTAAGTTCGGATCGTCTTCGACGACTAATAGTCTGACTTTACTCATTGTTTTTTTGGTAAGTTAATGGTAAATGTGCTTCCTTTTCCGGGCTCACTAGCAATAGAGATAGTTCCTTTATGAGCTTCTAACATGGTTTTTACGTAAGATAAACCTAAGCCAAACCCTTTTACATCGTGAATATTTCCAGTGGGGACCCGATAGAATTTATCGAAAATCTTACGCTGGGAATCCTTGCTCATTCCGATGCCATGATCCTTTATCTTGATGAAATACTGTTCAGAATTAGCGGTGACCTGAATTTCAATTTTTGGCTTGTCGGGCGAGTATTTATTCGCGTTGTCCAACAGGTTATTGAAAATATGAGTGAGGTGAAAACGGTCCCCCTCTATTTCTGCGTCTTTCAATTGATTATCAAACTTGATCTCTCCACCTCGTTTTTCGATTAAGAGTGCGAAATGATCTACTGTTGATTCTAATATTTCCGAAAGATTTAAAGACTCTAGCTTAAGGTTGAAATCTTTTTTATCCAACGCAGCAGCTTGAAGAACGTTTTCTACCTGAGCTACCAGGCGTTTATTTTCATCCATGATGATCCCCAAATACCGCTTTCTAAATTTGTCATGGGAGGATAGTTCGGGATCCTGAAGTGCTTCTACAGCCAAGCTCACTGTGGCCAGCGGGGTCTTAAACTCATGAGTCATATTATTGATAAAGTCATTTTTGATATCAGAGAGGGCCTTCTGACGAATGATAACCTTGATCGCATAGATGAAACAAAAGATAATAACTCCTATAAAAATCAATGAACTTGAGATTGGAAGCCAAACTTGCCGCGCGATGTAGTTGCCTTTTTCTGGGAAATAGATATAAAGGAAATTATTCTTTCCCATAATATCATTTGGGAAAAGCTTGGCTTGGATCCCCAGCTGAACTAACGTAAACTGTTGCGCTACTTCTCCAATTGGAAGAAATAGGCCATCGTCTTTAAGCAGTCCCAACTCAAAACTTTCTGAAATTCCTCGCTCAAGTAAATGACCTCGGACTATTCTTCTAACCTCAGTGGTATCCAGTCGATCCAGAATTGCCTTTTGGCCTGCCATAATTTCATCGACAGTTTGATTTGCGATATCAATTTTCAAATTCGCCTTTCGGATTTTATCCAAAGCGTCATCTGAGAGGGAAATATTGAAATCTGCAATTACTGGAGGGAAAGTGGAGGGCTGGGAGTTTCTGATTGCCCGTTGAGTTTTTTCGATTTCATTTAAATATTGAAACTGCCGCTCTTTTTCCTGAAGAAGAACCTCCATTTCGTCCGGTGTGAAAAGTTTAGAGGCTTGCTCTGGAGTCATAAACGCAAAAAATTGTTCTAATTCCTCGAGGATATTGATGTTAACCCCTTGGGATTCAAGAATCCTGCGGAATGTAGGACTCAATTCAGGGGCAGTACCTTTGAACATGGTATCTATCAAAGAAGGCCGTCTTCGATAGCTGGGCCTTTGGCTGATCTGATATTCTATTGGCTCGATTTTTTGAAAAACAGATTTCTGGAAAACAGAATCTTGCATTAAGGTTGAAAAGATGGTGTTTCTGGTTTGTACCTTCTCCAGTTCATCTACTGTACTGGAAAGCGCTTGCAAGACGTTCTGATCAAATCGTTCGCGATTAATGCTAATTGCATTTCTTACCCAATAGTATTGGAAGCCGATCAAGCCGAAGCTAGACAGGGTCATTAGTACTATGATAAGAATAATCGAACGTTTGGACATTGAACAAATTTAATTTTATAATGAGGCTCAGCCGTTTGGTTAACAATATTTAACTGGCGTTAAACTCATATTCACTTTCCGCTGATAGCAAGTGAATAGTAAATTACTGTACCTTTCACGAGGTTTATTAATTACATTTATAGAGGTGTCCGCTTAACATCATATCATATTTGAGATATACATTTTATCT
>JAFMBQ010000657.1 GCA_017858365.1 Algoriphagus sp.
TTAGCGAGAAGTATTTTGAAAGCATACCTTCCTAAAAAAGCCTAAGAAATGAATCAGGAATTCGATTTTGATAAGCTTCGTACCTACGTGAATGCTCATTTTGGGGTGGATGAAAAGGTGGTGGAATTCACTCAATTTAAAGGAGGATATTCTAACTTGACCTTCAAGTATCAAGGGAAAAAAAGAGCCTTCGTGTTCCGCCGGGCACCATTTGGGGAGAAAATCAGTAAAGCCCATGACATGGGCCGAGAATTAAGCATCCTTGAGGCTTTGGAGAAGGCAAACTATCCAAAAGCACCGAAACCCATCCTTTTTTGTGACGACCCCGAAATTATCGGAGCTCCGTTCTTTGCAATGGAATATGTGGATGGATTGATTCTTAGAAATAAGCTACCAACTGGTTTAGAGATAAGTCCTGGGCAGTTTCATGACTTGTCACAAGCTGCTATTGATTGTTTGATTGAGCTGCATTCCTTAGAATTAGAACGCTCGGGCTTGATCAAATTAGGCAAACCTGAAGGCTATGTGCAGCGACAAGTAGAAGGCTGGGCAGATCGCTACTTCCGTGCAAAGACAAATGAACTTCCAGAATTGGAAAAAGCAGTCGAATGGTTAAAAAGTAATATGCCTGAAAAAGAGAATTATGGATTCATTCATAATGATTTCAAATATGATAATCTTGTATTGGATCCAGAAACGCTTCAAATAAAAGCGGTATTGGATTGGGAAATGGCAACAGTCGGAGATCCGCTAATGGATTTGGGAACTACCCTAGCCTATTGGTGCGAAGCTGGAGATCCCGAGATTCTAAAACTATTCAACTGCTCACATCTACCGGGCAATATGACTCGATCTGAAGTTGTTGATTATTATAAGCTTAAAAGCCCGCTCGACTTAAGTGAAATTCTTTTCTATTACATCTTCGGAATCGTGAAAGTGGCAGTGATTGCACAACAGATTTACAAAAGATTTAAAGAAGGAAATGCAAACGACCCTCGATTTGGCGCCTTAATTCATGTCGTGGAAGCATCTGGAAAAATGGCTCTAAAAAGCCTAGAAACTCAAAAAATATAATATGAATATTAAAAAAATATGCATCCTAGGTGCAGGAACACTAGGATCTCGCGTAGCCTTACAGTCCGCCATATCAGGGTATTTTGTTAGCGTCTATGACATCAAGCAGGAAAGCCTGGACTTCTCACTAAATACGATGCAGAAGATTCTGCACCAACTAAAAAAGTCGAATGACATCAGCGAAGACCAAGCAATAGCTGCATTAGCCCGAGTCTCATTTACACTCAATCCATTAGAAGCTGTGGAAGATGCAGATTTAATCAACGAAAGTGTGACAGAGGACCCGGAGTTGAAAAAGAAAGTGTGGAAGCAGTTTGGAGAGATCGCACCTGTCAAAACTATTTTCACTACAAACACCTCCTACCTCCTACCTTCCATGTTTGCGAAGGAATCAGGAAGACCGGCAAGATTCTGTGCATTCCACTTTCATGACGTGTTTTACTCTCGTATAGTGGATATCATGCCTCATCCGGGTACGGATCCTGATTTGATTCCGCTATTGGAAACTCTTGGACGGAAATTGAACCAAGTTCCGGTTTTGGTGAAAAAAGAAAATCCTGGCTATATCTTCAATACCATGCTTATGGCTTTGATCGGAGCTGCCGGAAAGTTAAAAACTAGAGATGTCGCAGAAATTGAAGATATCGATAAATCTTGGATGGTGAATTTCCATATGCCAATGGGGCCTTTCGGAATATTGGACAGCATTGGATTGGAGACCGCATGGCATGTGACGCACAATATGCCAGATGCAGCTTCTCAAGCTTTTGCCAAGCTTTTGAAAACCTACATTGATCAGGGAAAACTCGGTGAAAAGACTGGTGAGGGCTTTTATACCTATCCTAATCCAAAATATAGAGATCCTAGATTCTTGATTTAACTAAATGAAACGACCATTTGGGCAGGGAATTTCAACCGTGGAAAAGCTTTCGCGGACTATTAATTCCCTGCTTGATCTGGTCGATAATCCAATGGCAATAAGTCAGCAACCCGCTCCCATGCCATGTAGCCTTCTACCATAATTCCAAAAGGATCAGCATAGCCACCATTTTCGTAAAGCTCCAATGCATCCACTTCAAGTTTCATGAGAGAAGATTGATTTACTGATTTTTTCCCATTCATGATTCCTGCATATTCGCTCGACTCTTTTTCAAGTTTGTACAGAATATGTAGATGAAAGTCGTAGCTAATCATCACTTTCCCATCGGTACCACGAGCCAAAAGTGTTTCTTCATCCAAAATTTGGCTATTCAACTGATCTAAAAATCCTCCATCTTTTGGCAGTCGATCGAGTCTTCGGATCTCAAATCCTTCTTCTCTGACTTTTCCTTGGTAAAGCGCTTGAATAAAATGCTGCAGACTTCCTCGATAAGCCAATTCCCGATTTGTTTCTACCTTTTTCAATTTACTTTGACTCAATGTCGTGTCAGGGATAAAAAGTGGATTACCCCCATAAAAAATATAGCCATCCCTCACTTCAAACCTGAAATCAGTCAATAAATAAT